>DAISJI010000124.1:1676-7170 GCA_036821585.1 Terriglobales bacterium | reverse complement strand
GCGCTGCTTACCGCATTCATGGCGGCTTTCTGCGCGCTGGCGAACATGCCGTAGGCGTTTTCGTTGCTGTTGAGCAGCGCCATGTCGGAGCCCGCGGCGCGGCGTACGCGCTGTGGCTCGGGCGAGGCCAGCGCCTGCCATGGCGTCATCGCCGCCAACGTGGATGCTGCTCCCAGCGTGCCGAGGAACGATCTGCGCGATAGCGTCATGCTCCACCCCCTGCGTGGTGCGGGATTGTATCGCAAATGCGGCCGGCTCACCTTGCTACAATCAAGGATTCTCAGGCGAGGTTTCTTGCATGTATCGCTGGTCGCAATTATTCATCCCCACGCTGCGCGAGGCGCCGTCGGACGCCGAGGTCGCCAGCCACAAGTACCTGCTGCGCGCGGGATACATCCGCCAGCTTGCGGCGGGCATTTATTCCTACCTGTTTTTTGGCCAGCGCTCGATGCTGAAGATCACGCGGATCGTGCGCGAAGAAATGGACAAGATCGGGCAGGAGTTCTACCTTCCGGCGTTGCATCCGGCGGAAATCTGGCAGGAGAGCGGACGCTGGACCCTCATGGGCGACAACATGTTCCGCCTCAAAGACCGCAAGGGCGCGGACCTCTGCCTGGGCATGACGGAAGAAGAAGTGATGACCTCGATTGCCCGCCGCGAACTGCGCAGCTACAAGCAGTTGCCGCAAATCTGGTACCAGATCCAGGCCAAGTTTCGCGATGAACCCCGGCCGAAATCGGGTCTCCTGCGCGTACGCCAATTCACCATGAAGGACTCGTACTCCTTCGACATCGATGCGGCCGGACTCGACGTGTCTTACAAAAAACACTACGACGCTTATTGCCGGATCTTCGACCGCTGCGGATTGCAATACGTCGTGGTGGAAGCGCACTCCGGCGCGATGGGCGGCTCGCAGTCGCACGAGTTCATGGTCTACACCGACGCCGGTGAGGACCTGGTGGTGTCGTGTCCGAGCTGCAAGTACGCGGCCAACCTGCAGAAGGCGACATCACGGCTGGACGACGTGGAAGACTACCCGCCCGTCGGCGAAGGCAAGCCGCTGGAAGTGCATACGCCCGGAATGAAGACGATCGAGGACGTGGCCAAGTTCCTGAACGTTTCGCCGAAGAACAAGATGAAGACGCTGGCGCTGATGGCGACCGATCCGAGCGCCCCGGAAGGGAAGGGCACGTTCCCCGTGGTGGTCTTCATGCGGGGCGACCACCAGATGAACGAGGCGAAGCTGTCGGGAGCAATCGGTGGCGCGGAATACCGGCCCATGCTTCCGCAGGAGATCCAGGAAGTCTTCAATTCACCGGCAGGATTCCTGGGTCCGATCGGCTCGGAGAACTGGCACCACAGAGGAGTGAAGGCGAAGGTGCTGGTGGACCGCGCGCTGTTGAACCGCAAGAACCTGATCGCGGGCGCCAACAAAGAAAACTATCACCTCCGTAATGTCACGCCCGGACGCGATTTCAAAGTTGAAGAATCGCAGTGGGCCGATTTGCGGGCGGTTGAGCAGGGCGAGGGCTGCCCGAATTGCGGCACGCCGATGAAAGTCGCGAAAGCAGTGGAGATCGGGCACATCTTCAAGCTCGGGTACAAGTATTCCGAATCCATGGGCGCTCGCGTGCTCGATAGGGAAGGCAAGGAAGTCACGCCGATCATGGGCAGTTACGGCATCGGGATCGAGCGCATTCTCACCTCGGCAATCGAGGAGAACCATGATGATCAAGGGTTCTGGCTGCCGCCGCGGATCGCGCCCTTTGACGTCGTCATTACCCCTACTAACACGGCCGACGCCAAGCTGATCGGCGCCGCCGAGGAGATCGCGAAAACGCTGGAAACATCGGGCTACGACGTGTTGCTCGATGACCGCGACGAGCGTCCGGGAGTGAAATTCAAGGATGCGGACCTGGTCGGGATCCCGGTCCGAGTCACGGTGGGCAAGAAGCTGGCCGAGGGCAAAGTTGAGGTTTTCCGCCGCTCGACACGTGAGTCTCGCGATGCTACTATCGGCGAAATTTTGGAAGTCATTGCACCGTTGCTTCGCCCGGCCGAAGCTGCTGGAAAATAAGACAGCGCACGGGCGCTGCAGAGGATAGTGGTATGAAATCAGTAAAGGCGTTGATCGGTCTGGTCGTTGTTGTCGTGGCGGTGTACGTCGCCTGGAACATGCTTCCGCCATATTTCAATAACTACAAACTGCAAGACGTGATCGCCACCCAAGCGCGGACGGACACTTATTCCAACCGGTCGGAAGACCAGATCCGCGAGATTGTTGTGCAGAAGGCGAAGAACATCGATGTTGCGCTTACGCCCGACCAGATCACGGTGACCCGCACTGGGCAGGCGGTTTCGATTGAGGTGAACTACTTCGTGCATCTCGACTTCCCGATCCATCCGGTCGATTTGAAATTTCACGAGGTCTCGAAGAACAATAGCTACTGATTGTTCCGCCCTTCTCTTTTTCCTGAAAAACGACGGCTGAGCGCCGTCCCTCTTTGCTGCGGGGGTGTCAGTCCTGACACCTGCGCCTGCCATAGGACACGCTGGACCGGGCGAGCCGCCGAAAATAAGCCTTTCCCTGCCACGGGCCGCAACTTTGGCGCATCGAATGCAGTATGTATCGGTGCCCGAGAGAGACACGAAAGGGCATGTTCGGAGGGTGAGTCGCGGCGCTTCCGATGTTTTACAATAGCGAAAGACTCTGGCCTTCACGCGTATGCAAGATCAAGTGCGCTTCGTCTGCTACCGGGCCGCGGCACGGTAGCGATTCTCGTGTTGTGGCCGCGCCGAACTGCTGCCCTTGCCAGGTGACGTTTTCAGCCGCACCGTCGTTTGAATTGAGGCAGCGGCGCCCGCCTTTCCGGCATAATCCGGAGAAGGAGAAAGAAGGAAACTGCGCCGAGAGTGGCGCCGAGTCATTGTGGCCATCAAGGTAAAAATTCCACGCAAGCCCCCTGCGCGCACCGCGGGAGCACGCCGGGGAGCCGGTTTCGACTGGCATCATCCCGCGGTCAAAGTCGTAGCCACCGCCGCGATCGCCGTCGCGATCGTTTACGTATTCGTTTTCACGTACTACTACCTTAAGTACGAAAAGATCATCGATACCCGGCTGCGCGGGCAGTTGATTTCGAACTCGGCGCGCATTTACGCGCGCCCTCGATCGGTCTGGGTCGGCGAAGGGGTGTCGGCGAGCGACATTGAGAATGAAGTGCGCCGGGCCGGTTACAGCGAAGCGAGCAAGAATCCTCCGTCCCCACTGGGCACGTACAAGCTGGTTCATACCGGAATCGAGATCAGCCCCGGTCCCGAGTCGTACCACAACCAGGACGGCGCGGTCGTTCACATCTCCGGCAAGAAGGTAGAGAGCATCGTCGGCGCCGGCGGCATTGCCGGCAAGAGCCTCGACGCTTACGAGCTCGAGCCTCCGCTGATCACGGCGCTCAACGCCGAACAGCGTTCCAAGCGGCAGAAGGTAGATTTCAAAGACCTCCCCAAGGTCCTGGTGGACGCGGTGATCTCCATCGAGGACCGCCGCTACTTCCAGCACAACGGAGTGAACTACCTGCGCATCATGCAGGCGGCATGGATCGACTTGCGCAAGGGTGGCGCGCGCAGCCAGGGAGGCTCGACGATCACCATGCAGGTCTCGCGCATGTTCTTCCTGAGTCCACAGAAGACCATAAAGCGCAAGCTGACCGAGATGCTGATCGCCGTCGAACTGGAACAGAAGCTGAGCAAGGAGCAGATCTTCGCGCTCTACGCCAACCAGGTGGACCTGGGCCAGCGCGGCTCGTACACGATCAACGGCTTCGCCGAAGGAGCACGGGCCTACTTCAACAAGGACCTTCACGATCTCTCCCTGCCGGAGGCGGCCCTGCTTGCCGGCCTGGTGCAAGCGCCCAGCTATCTTTCTCCCTATCGCCATCCGGAGCGCGCGCTCGACCGCAGAAATCTGGTGCTGGAAGCGATGGTGGACACCGGCGCGATCAAGCGCGACGACGCCGATCGCGCCAAGGCGGTACCGCTGAAACTGGCGGCGCCGAACGTCGAGGCGAGCGATGCGCCCTATTTCATCGACCTGGTTCGCGATACCGTCCTCAGCCGCTACAACGAACACGATCTGACCGACAACGGTTTCCGCATCTACACCACGCTCGATCCGAATCTGCAAAGAGCGGCGGCGGAGGCAGTGCAGATCGGTTTGAAGGGAATCGACGAGCAGGTCCTGAAGCTGCGCACCCGGAAAGTCAAAGTCGGCGCCGGCAAGGACGCGAAGACCGAGACCAGGGTCCAGCCGGGTCCCGTGGCGCAGGTGGCGCTGGTGGCGATGGATCCGCACACGGGTGAAGTGCTGGCCGTTGTCGGCGGTCGCAACTACGGCATGAGCCAACTCGATCACGCGGTGGCCAGGCGTCCGACCGGGTCGGTGTTCAAGCCGTTTGTCTATGCGGCGGCGGTGAATACCGCGCTCGGCGAAGACCAGGCCAACGTGCTCACGCCGGCCACCTTGATCGACGACTCTCCGGGGACGTACAGCTACGGCGACCAGATTTACGAGCCACGCAATTACAAGAACGAGTACCACGGCCTTGTCGCGGCACGATATGCGCTGGCGCATTCGCTCAACAACGCTACCGTGCGCCTGGCCGAGCAGGTGGGATACAACAAGGTGGCGAGTCTGGCACGCGAAGCGGGTCTAAGCTCGGTGAGGGCGACACCCGCCATGGCGCTCGGGGCATACGACGCTACGCCGCTCGATGTCGCGCAGGCCTACACCGTATTCGCGAATAACGGAATGCGGCTTACGCCGGTCTTGGCGACTTCCATCCGCAATGCGCAGGGCGACCTGGTGGAGAACTTCCACACCGATCAAAAACAGGTGCTGGACCCGCGCGTGGCCTACGTGATGACGACCATGATGGAAGGGGTCATCAACAACGGCACGGCGGCGAATGTGCGCGGCATGGGATTCTCCGCGCCCGCCGCGGGCAAGACCGGTACCTCCCACGACGGGTGGTTCGCCGGCTATACCAGCAACCTCTTGTGCATCGTCTGGGTGGGTTTTGACGATTACAGCGACTTGCGGCTGAGCGGCTCCTCCACCGCCGCCCCGATCTGGGCCGAGTTCATGAAGCGGGCAATTAAGATCCCGGAATTCAGCGACGCCGGCAGTTTCCGGCAGCCCACGGGAGTGGTCGATGTGCAGCTCGACAAGAATACCAACCGCATCGCAACTTCATCGTGCCCAGAGACTTACAGCGTGGCGTTCATCGCGGGAACGGAGCCTAAGGACACCTGCGACCAAGTCCCGGGCGATCATCGGGGAATCCTGTCGCGCATCCTTGGCCTGGACCCTCCGCAGGTCGCCCCCCCGCCGGTCGTGGTGGGCGGACAACCAGCGCCTGCCGCACCATCTCCGCCGGCCGAAGATTCGCAGAAGCCAAAAAAGGGTTTCTTTGGCAAAATAGTTGGCATCTTCAAGGAT
>DAISJI010000124.1:0-1576 GCA_036821585.1 Terriglobales bacterium | reverse complement strand
ATGGGGTGGCAGGGAGGTTGGTCATGAACCATCGTCTGGCGCTTATCGCTTTCGTAGTAATCCTGCTTGTGTTCTGTGTTTGCGCCCTGGCGCAGGAAAGCGCGCCGCAGGCCGTGTCCACCGTGCGCGTCGCCCCGCCTTCCGCCACGGCGACTGCCGAGGATCTGGTTGCGCGAGCGGAAATTCTGCACGCCCAAAAGTCCTACCTCGACGCCGTGGACTATTACCGCGCCGCGCTGAAGAAGCAGAACTCGGCGATCACCTGGAACAAGATGGGAATCACGCAGCTCCAGATGGGCCGCGATGAGGATGCGCGCAAGAGCTTCGAAAAGGCGGCGAAGCTCGACAAGGCTTATCCCGATGCCATCAACAACCTGGGCGTGACCGATTACAAGCTGAAGAAGTACTCCCGGGCGATCAAACGCTACAAGAAGGCCATCGAGCTGCGCGAAGCGACGGCTTCGTTCCACAGCAACCTCGGGGCCGCATATTTCTCGAAGAAGGAATTGAACCGGGCCTTGGCCGAGTACCAGCGGGCGTTTCAACTCGATCCCACCGTGTTCGAACGTAATTCGAAGATCGGCGTCGTCGCGCAAATGTCGTCGCCCAACGAGCGCGCCGAATATTCCTACCTGCTGGCCAAGATGTTCGCGGAGGCCGGAGACCTGAACCGTTCGCTGGATTACCTGCGCAAGGCGATGGAAGACGGGTACAAGGGGATCGACGAAGTTTACAAGGATAAGGAATTTGTGGAGCTGCGGAAAGACCCCCGGTTCAACGAATTGATGGCCAGCAAGCCGGTTGCCATACCGCAATAACGGTACGTGATCTTTACGATATTTTTATATCGTTAACCGACAAATATGTTTTGTCCTCGCCGGAACTTTTTCCGCGGACACGCGTCTATACAGGTGCCTCCTGAAAGCAAAACAGGTGAGTAAGGGGAAACGGTGGCCCACCGAGCGCTCATTCAGCACGCCCCAAGCCGAGCGCTCGGTGGGTTTTTTCTTTTGCTGGGCGATTGGACGGGGAGCTAATCCACCAGGCCTTTTGCCGGAGCAGCTTCCGCGCCGGACGATCGTGCCGCGATGTATTCCTCCATCACCGTTTCGAGCTTGCCCTGCGCGCGCAGAATGTACTCGATCGCGTCACGGACGGCGCCGTGGCCTCCCGGATGGGGCGTAACCCAGTGCGCCATCGACGTGACTTCCTCGCGTCCGTTCGGGACCGCGATGGCCAGGCCGCAGCGCCGCATCACCGGCAAGTCAATGATGTCGTCGCCCACGTAGCACACTTCCTCCGCCGTGATCCCCTCCTTCTTCAGGATCTCCTGGAAGGTCGCATTCTTGTCGGCGATGCCTTGGTAGGCGTAGTCCATTTTCAGGTCGCGCGCGCGCAGGGCGACCGTCTCGGAAATGCGCTTGGTGATCAGTCCGGTCTTGATGCCGCCCAGCCGCGCCAGCGAAAAACCGGTACCGTCGTGCGCGTTGAAGCCCTTCGCCTCGATCACTGTTTCGCTGTGAATGGCGTAGCCGCCTTCGCCCGCCATTTTCTCGGCGTGGGCGCCGGTGCTGCG
>DAISJI010000123.1:0-7182 GCA_036821585.1 Terriglobales bacterium | reverse complement strand
ACGTTCAGCGCCGACGCCTGCACCGTCCACCGTTCTCCGAAGGAATGGCCGAGAGAAATGTCGGCCGTGGTGTGCGCGGGCAGGTGCGCCGGGCCGTTGCCATTGAGAAATCCGGAGCCGTAGGCGATGTTGAACGACGCCCAGGTGCGGTGCGGAAGGGTTAACTCGGCGCCGGTGGAGAGCGTGTCGCGCTGGTCGTGGTCGAGGTAGTAGTAACCGGGGTCGGGCGCGGTGAAGTCGGTCAGGCCGCCGGTAACGCCGCCGCGTCCCTGCACCCACTGGCGCGAATACGCCAGGTGCACGCGGGCGCGGCCCGCCAACTGCCGCGAGCTTACCGTCGCTTCCCAGCCATGGATGCGGGCGCGCTCGATGGTCAGGGGAAAGAAGATATTGGAGTTGCCGAGCGCGTCGTGGTCGAAGAAATTGCGCGCGGTGGTGCGGAACTCGGAAAAATCGGCGCGCCATCCGAACAGCGGAATGCTGACGCCGACCTCGTGCTGCTCGTCTTTTTCGCCGCGCAGGGGCAGAAAGCCGAAGCCCTGCTGCGCCGCGAGCGTTTCAATCGGGCCGGTCACGCTGAACAGCGGCGGCGCCTGGTAATAGCGGCTGTAGGAGGCGTGCAGCGTCCACTTCAGGCGCGGAATGGTGAGCGCGGCGCCGAGGCGGGGATCAACGGAGTCTTCCACCAATGCGCCGGAGAAGCGCGTGTAGCGAACTCCGGCGCTGAATTGCAGCCATGACGCGGGCTTGTACTGCTCTTCCGCAAACAGGCTCACGATGCTGCCCACCGCGTGTTGCGTGTGCTGGAACGGCGCGAGCCCGGCGCCGGTGAGCGACAGCGTGCGCTGGTCACTCGCAACGAATCCCTGGAGTCCGGCGCGTGCGCTGTGTTTCCCGCGCGTAATGCCCAGGGTCGCCACGCCGCCCGCGTAATTCGAGCTGCGGTCGTCGTCGGGAATCACGGCGGTCGTGGAAGGACCGTTGCCTTGGTAATGCGCCGCGTTGAAATGATAGAAGGGCGCGACCGTAAACAGCAAGCCCGCCGGCGAAGTGTGCGTCCACGAAGCGGTGGCGAAGATGTCGCGCTCGTGATCGACGTCGCGGATGCCGTCGGCCTGCTGCGGCGGCGTGTTCGGCACCTGGTAGTGGTCGCCACGAACCGAGATGACAGAACGAAGCTGGTCCTGCGGCGTGCGGTTGAAGATGAGCGACGCGAACCCGCTCAGGCCGCTGCCGATATCATGCAGCACTTCGGGCGATGGGGTCTCCAGCCCGAGGTCGCTGCGATTGCCGCTCAGGCTGGTGTACCAGGCAAAGCGCTCACTGTGGCTGCCAAAGTTGAGCTGGTCGTCGGTCTGGTGGAAGCTGCCGTAGCTGGCCACCAGTTCGCCTTCGCGGTTGCGCTCGAAACCGGAGCGCGTCACCACGTTGAGCACTCCGTAAGCACGGTCGCCATACTCGGCGTTCAGTCCGCCGCGCGAGACTTCCAGGTAATCGATGTCCTTGGGATCGAATTGCGGCCCGACGCTGCTGGCGATGTTGGTGTTGGGCACGGGAATGCCGTCCAGCAGCCAGGTGTACTGGTGTCCGCCGCGGATGTGCAGTTGGTCGTGCGTGACCACCGCGCTGGGGACAAAGTCGGTGACCATGGCCAGTGAATTGGCACTCAGCGCGCCGGGCGTGTGCGAGATGTCGTTGCGAGCGACGAGCGTGGTGGAAGCGGCGGATGCGGTCTGTGGACCTTCGTTGACGTCGCTGACTTCCACCGATGCGAACACGGCTTCCACGGCCATGGGGAAGTGCAATTCGCGCGTCGTGTCCGACAGTACGGTCGCGTTCTGCTTCTGGACGGCGAATCCCGGAGCGTGGACCTCCACCACGTATTGCCCGGCGGGAACGGCGGTGAGCGTGAATTGGCCGTCGGAGTCGCTGGTGACGGAGCGGTGCCAGTCGGAATGTGCGGCGCGAATCGTTACCTGCGCGCCGGTAATCGGGCGGTGCTGGGGATCGTGGACCAGTCCGCGTAAGCCGCCGAAAACGGACGCAAACGCGGCGCCGGCGCAAAGCAATAGAAGAATGACTTTGATTCGCATGAACAGCACTCAAAAACGAACAATCAGCCGTCGTGGCGATAGCGCCAACGACAGCCATTGGGGCCCGAAACTTCAAATGGTGAGGGAGTGCTTCAGGCGAGGGGAGGTGCGCGCGAGCAGAGAAGGAGCGATTGGCTGCGAGCGGTCGTCGTCAGTGGCGCGAGCGAAATTGGGCGGGTTGCCAGCGACCGCATCAACGCGATCAACGCAGCCGGCTGGGCCGACTTCGAACCGGCAAACTTCAGGTGCTGGCCCGAATGCGGGCAGACGGCGGAAACCGTGGAGTCCGGCGGCGCCGGTTGTCCGCAGTGGTGTGCGCCATCGCGGCGGCAGCAGGCGTGAGCAGGAGCGGGCGCCAAGGCAGGCGCAGCTGTCGCCAGCAGCGGCCAGCAGAGCGCAAGCAGACAAATACTGATCCTCACCCGCATGTGAAACAGATGATACGCGCACCGGTGGGGTTACGATATTTGTAGGGACCAAGACCTGGGCGCGGGCGGCGCTTGAGCCGCTTTTTCGCGCTCTGCTAGAATCTCCTGTTTCGCGGGTCAGACCAGCCCTCGCCGCTCGCCTTCCCACGCAGGGTTTCTTACCGGAAGTGACGGGGTCCCCGGCGCGCGCGCCGTTGCGCGCAGCCGGGCAGCTTGAATCGCCGCGACAGGCTTTGCCCAAGGAGTCATTACCTTGAAAGTTTATGAAGGCGCAAGCATCCGCAACGTGGCGCTCGTCGGCCACGGACATGCCGGGAAAACCCAACTCGTCTCCGCCATGCTCTTCACGGCGGGCGCCACGCCCAAGCTGGGACACGTGGCAGACGGTTCCTCCACCACCGATTACGACGAAGAGGCAATTTCCCGGCAGATGACGCTTTCCGCCGGACTGGCGTTCGCCGAGTGGGGCAAGAACAAGATCAACCTGGTGGACACGCCCGGCTTCAACATGTTCGTGCACGAGGCCAAGATGGCGCTGCCGGCGGTGGAGTCGGCCATCGTCGCGGTGGACGGTGTCGCCGGCGTGGAAGTGGTGACGGAAAAAGTGTGGCAGTACATGGAGGAGATGACGCTGCCGCGCATCATCGTGGGCAGCCGGATGGACCGCGAGCGCGCCGACCATACGCGCATGCTCGAATCCTGCATCGCCGCGTTTGGCCGCACCGTGATCCCCGTCCAGTTGCCGATCGGCAGCGAAAAGAACCTGGCCGGCGTCGTCGACATCATCAAGATGAAGGCCTACACCTACACCATGGGCGGCGACGGCAAGGGCAAGGAAGGCGACATCCCGGCCAACATGGCGGAGCAGGCCAAGGCGGCGCACGAACGATTCGTCGAAATCGTGGCCGAAGGCGACGACGCGCTGATGGAAGAGTTTTTCGAGAAGGGCACGATCGCCGAAGAGCATCTCGTCGCCGGATTGGCCCGCTTGCTCGACGAGGACAAGATCGTCCCGGTGCTGTTCACCTCGGGGTTGGGCAACATCGGCGTGGACCGGCTGATGTCGTTCATCACCGAGTACATGCCCGATGCCACGCACCATCACAACATCCACGGCGTGCCGACGCCGGGGAACGGCAACCCGCCGGAGCGCAAAGGCGTGGACACCGAGCCGCCGTCGGCGTACGTGTTCAAGACCACGAACGACCCGTTTGCCGGGCGCATTTCCTACTTCAAGGTCTATTCCGGCGTCATGAAGAACGAATCGACGATGATGAACTTCCGCAGCAGCACGCAGGAAAAGCTGGCGCACATCTCGGTGATCCAGGGCAAGCAAATGGTGCCGGTGAACGAGTTGCACGCGGGCGACATCGGCGGCGTAGCCAAGCTGAGAGAGACACTCACCGGCGACACGCTGGGCGATAAAGCCGCGCCCATCATTTTTCCCAGCGTCGAGCTGCCGGAGCCGGCGATCACGTTTGCCATCGAGCCGAAGACGCGGGCCGACGAAGACAAGCTTTCCAACGGCATTCACAAACTCATGGAAGAGGACGCCATGCTGCGCTTCTTCCGCGACGAGCAGACCAAGGAATTCGTCATTGCCGGCACCGGACAGCAGCACATTGAAGTAACCGTGTCGAAGCTCAAGAACCGCTTCCACACCGAGGTCAACCTGAAGGCGCCGAAGGTGCCGTATCGCGAGACCATTCGCGGGCGCGCCGACGTGCAAGGACGCCACAAGAAGCAGACGGGCGGACACGGACAGTTCGGCGACTGCCGCATCAAGATGGAACCGCTGCCGCGCGGCGGGAATTTCGAGTTCGTCAACGACATCTTCGGCGGCTCGATCCCGAGGAACTTCATCCCCGCGGTGGAGAAGGGAATCGTGGAGGCGGCGCAACGCGGATTCCTGGCCGGATACCCAGTCGTCGATATTAGAGTGATCTTGTACGACGGCTCCTACCACGACGTGGACTCGAACGAGTTGTCGTTCAAGACCGCCGGGCGCATCGCCTTCAAGAAAGCGATGGAGCAGGCCAAGCCCACGCTGTTGGAGCCGATCATGAAGGTCGAAATCGAAGTGCCCGACGAGTTCGCGGGCTCCATCATGGGCGACCTCAACGGACGTCGCGGGCGTATCCAGGGCATGGACAACAAGGGCGGCAAAACGGTCATCAAGGCGGAAGTTCCCATGTCCGAGATGCTGACTTATGGCGTCGATCTGACTTCGATGACGCAAGGCCGCGGCAGCTTCAACATGGAAATGAACCACTACGACTTCGTGCCCGCGCTCCAGCAGGAGAAGATCATCGAGAACTATAAGAAGGGGCGCGTGGGCCAGGCGGAAGAGGAAGAGTGATCATTCGCCGGTCGCCAGTCGCCAGTCATAAGAACTGATGTGAATCTCAGGGTGGCCAAACTGGCCGCCCTTGCTTTTTTGGACGGGAGCGGAGCAGCATCGGGGTTTTTGCAGGTTGACTGGCAACTGGCTACTGACAACTGAGATTTTGTGGCGCGTTTCGAACAATTCGAGGTTTGGGAGTTCAACCGCGGGAAGTGGGAGCTGATCGCCGCCTTCCGCGATTTTGAAATTGCCAATGTGCTGGCCCACCGCCGCACCTATCGCGTCCGGCTCATGCACGTCGTCTATGAAGGAAACACGGCAGTGCAGCAGGATGTGCTGACCGAGATCGGGGCCACGCGGCAGGATGAATAGGATCGCGAGCAGCTAACCCGGAAGTGCAAAGTTCTGCACAGGCGGGTACTTTCGTAATCTGGCGTAAAATCTCGCGACGCGGCACACTGTTCGTGATACAAAGCTGTTGCCTTCTCAAGTACCCTCCCCTTGGCTTCGCCAGTTTTCAGCCTATTATGTTCGCCTGAAGGCCTGCGCGCTTTAGCATTTCGAGCGCGCACGCGCTGGGGCGAGGCGAGGACTGTGTGAGACTGAGACAACGAGGCTTTTCACTCATCGAACTTCTGATCGTGGTTGCGATCATCCTGATCATCGCGGCCATCGCCATTCCCAACATGATGCGCGCAAAGATCGCCGCCAACGAAGCATCGGCGGTGGCTTCCCTGCGCACCATCACCACCGCTGAGACCACGTATGCGTCGACTTTTTCCACTATTGGCTACACTTGCACGCTGAGCGAACTGGGGCCGCCCGCATCGGGTAGCGCCATTACTTCCAGCGCAGCCGGTATTCTGGACGAAGTGCTATCCAGGGGCCAGAAGGCGGGTTACAGCTTTGGCCTGCAAGGCTGCTCCGGAACGCCTATAGCCGGCTACACTTCCACGGCAGTGCCGCTCAACATCGGTGGCACCGGAAGCCGATCTTTCTGCTCCGCCACCCCGGGCGTGATCAATTCCGCCCCCGATGGCCTGGTCGCGACCTGTCTGGCGTCGGGTACCGTAATCCAGTAGCCACTCCACAATTTATCGGCGCGATTGCGTGGCCCTGAGTTTCGTCTTACTATCGCCCCAAGGTGCCGGCACACAAAGACAACGGGGAACGCAAGCACCCCATCGCGCAAAGACCTCGCGATGGGGACCCCGCACGCATCGTTTCGGCGGTTCCGCTGGACGACGACGCGTCTTTTGAACTCAAGCTGCGCCCGCAGCGCCTGGGCGAATTCATCGGACAGCAAAAAGTAAAAGAGAACCTGGCCGTCGCCATCGAGGCGGCGCGCTCGCGCGGCGAGGCGCTCGACCACGTCCTGCTGTACGGTCCGCCGGGACTGGGCAAGACCACTCTGGCCACCATTATCGCCAACGAGATGGACGCCGCCTTCCAGCAGACGGCCGGCCCCGCGCTGCAGATCAAGGGCGACCTGACCGCCATCCTGACCAACCTCCGCGAAAAGCAGGTGCTGTTCATCGACGAGATCCACCGCATGCAGCCGGCGCTGGAAGAGTTGCTGTATTCGGCGCTGGAAGATTACAAGCTCGACATCATCATCGGGCAGGGGCCGTCGGCGCGGACGCACACGCTGGAAGTAAAGCCGTTCACCTTCATCGGCGCCACCACCCGAGCGGGCCTGCTCTCGGCGCCGCTGCGCTCGCGCTTCGGCCTGATCTTCCGGCTCGATTTTTATTCGACGGACGAGCTCGCCTACATCGTGACCCGTTCGGCGGAGATCCTGGGGGTTGGCATCGACGCGGACGGCGCGCGGGAAATTGCCGGACGCTCGCGCGGCACGCCGCGCATCGCCAATCGGCTGCTGCGGCGCGTCCGCGACTATGCCCAGGTGCGCCGCGCCGGGCACATTGACAAGTCCGCCGCCGAGGCCGCTCTGCAGATGCTCGAAGTGGACCGCCACGGCTTCGACGAGATCGACCGCAAGCTGCTGCTGACGATCATCAATAAATACGACGGCGGCCCGGTAGGATTGAATACGCTGGCGGCAGTACTGGCCGAAGAGCAGGACGCGATCGAAGAGATTTACGAACCCTTCCTCATCCAGATCGGGTTCCTCAACCGCACGCCGCGCGGCCGCACCGTGACCCACCTCGCCTACGAGCACTTCGGGCTCAAGCCGGGGCAGAAGCAGAACACACTGTTTTAGGTAGCGTGGCCTACCCGCAAGGTAACTCCGGGCTAGTTCCGGCACTGGCTGATGGCGTGTCTGTGGGCGGCGACGTAGCGGTAGAGCCGACGT
>DAISJI010000122.1:3823-7204 GCA_036821585.1 Terriglobales bacterium | reverse complement strand
CCCAGCCAGATGGCGGCGATGACGATCGAGAAGACCGGTTCGAGACAACTGGTGACGATGGCGCGGGTTGCGTCGAGATATTGAAGCCCGGCGATATAAAACGAAAACGGCAGCAAGACAGAGGTCAGGGCGAAGAGGCAGAGGAACGCCCACTGCTCGCCCGACAGGTGCGGAAAGCGCCACGGCGGATTCACGACCAGCCAGAATAGTGCAGCGCCGAAAAGCAGCCAAGTGAGGACTTTCCAGCGGTCGTGGCGCTCCAGCAGCGGCGGGATGGCGACGTTGTAGTAGGCGAAGGCCAGCGCGGCGGCTTCGGCGGCGAGAATTCCGATCAGGCTGATGCGAAGTTGTCCGCCGACGATGCCGGTGATGAGCGCAATCCCAAGCAACGCCAGTCCGACGGCAAACAGGCGTTGCATGGTTGCGCGTTGCAGACGTCGGACAACCATGTACATCAGCACCCAAACCGGCGCGGTGTATTGCAGGACGATGGCGGTGGCGACGTTCGTCACCTGGATGGCGTAGTAGTAGAAATAATTGGAAGCGGCGACGCCGAGCACGCCGATCAACAGCGCCACGAACACGTCGCGGCGCGACATGCGCATGCCCGCGCGTCCGCGGCGGACGAGCAGGATGGGCCCGAGAACGAGCAGCGAGAGCGTGGTACGGCTCTGGGCGAGTATCAGCGGGCTGATGGGATCGAGCGCGTGTCCGGTGATCAGGCGTCCGGTGAACACGGCGCGGCCGAGCGTGGCGGAGATGCCCCAGCACAGCGTCGCGGCGGCGATGAAGAGGTACCCGCGGATCGGGTGCTGGCTTTTTGTTCGTTCCATCTCGGCGCAGTGTAACAATCGCGGCCTTCCCTATCCGGGAATCTACGGCCCAAGGCGCGCCACTTCGCGAGTGCACTTCCACAGACGAGGCAGGCCAGAAACAGCTCCAAGTATCCCCAAGTTACTTGGGCTTATCTTGTTGATTCGAAAGATTCGGGTTTTGAAATTTTTTCAGCGGTCATCACAAAGTTACTAGATGGTTAACACCCATCCACCCTCGCGCCCTTGGTCCCAGATTGGGAACCGACAGCCCTACTGGGCGAGCAGCTCGTCGAGTCGTTCGGGGTCGAAGCCGACCATGACTTCCTCGCCGATCACCAGCGTCGGCGTGGTGCGGCTGTTGTAGGTGCGGACCAGCTCAAAGACGTATCGCTCGCTGGCGGTGACGTCGCGCTCTTCGAACTCGATACCTCGATCCTCGAGGTAAGCCTTAACCGTCCGGCACGGCGGTCAGCCAGGTTGCATGAAAACGATGACCTTCTTCGGCATGGAAGGAATGGATGACCGCCGCCGGGAAAGGTTGCAGGAAGTACCGGGCACCGGGTTCCGGGAAAGACAACTCGCGGTTCAGTGAATCAGTTCAATCTCGTAAGTGACCTTGGCCGTCTTCTGGAGCATCTGGGAGACGGAGCAGTACTTCTCCTTCGACAGCCGGACCGCGTCCTCCACCGCCTTGCGGTCCACTTTGCCGGACACGCGATAGAACAGCTTGATGCCGGTGTAGACATTGGGCGCTTCCGTGGCTCGCTGGGCCTCGGCGCGGACTTCGACACCCGCAAACGGCTGGCGTTTCTTGCGCAGGATACTCACGACGTCGGTGGCTGTGCAGCAGCACAGACCGATGAGAACCAGTTCCATCGGACCGTTGCCGGACTTGTCCTTGCCGGCGTCCACGACAATGGCGTGCCCGCTACTCGCCGTTCCGATGAAACGTTCCTCGTCCGTCCAAAGCGCAGATGCTGTGACCATGATGGCTCCTCGCTGGAGTTGATTGTCGCTTCCGGCATACCGATTCGGCAATCGCGGGATCTTGCCAGCGTGGGATAATCCTGCGGTGCCCTACAGCGTGGAGGCGATGCGGTCGGAGAAGCGCAACGTTGCGGCGAACTCCGTCTATGCCGCTTTGGTCATCACGGCGCTTAAGATCGTGGTCGGCATCACCACCGGATCGCTGGGCATCCTCTCCGAGGCGGCACACTCGGGCCTCGACCTGGTCGCGGCGGTAATCACGCTGATGTCGGTGCGCGTATCGGACAAGCCCGCCGACGCCGACCACCAGTACGGGCACGGCAAAGTCGAGAACTTCTCCGCCTTCATCGAAACCGGCCTGCTGCTGCTGACGTGCGTGTGGATCGTGTACGAGGCGGTGAAGCGGTTGTACTTCCATAAGGTCGGGCACTTGGAGGCGACGGCTGCGGCATTCGCGGTGATGGGAATCTCAATCGTGCTCGACACGTGGCGCTCGCGGAAATTGCGGCGCATCGCGGTGAAGTACGACAGCCAGGCGCTGGCGGCCGATGCCCTGCACTTCTCCACCGACATCTGGTCGAGTTCAGTCGTGATCATCGGTCTGGCGCTGGTGTGGTATGCCGACTGGAGCGGAAAGTTATGGTTGAAGGAAGCCGATCCGATCGCGGCGCTCTGTGTGGCTGTCATCGTCGTGTACGTCAGCTCGCGGCTGGGGCGCCAGACGATTGACGCCCTGCTCGATGCGGCGCCGGCCGGCGTGCGCGCACACATCATCAATGAAGTGTCGCACGTGGAAGGCATCCTGGAAGTGGACCGGGTGCGCATCCGGCGCGCGGGCAACCGCTACTTCGCCGACCTGGGCATCGGCATGAACCGTAACGTCACCTTCCAGACGGCGGAACAATTAGGCGAACGGGTCAGCGATGCGGTCCGGCGCGTGCTTCCCGAAGCCGATGTCGTGGTGCACACGGCACCGCGAGCGCGCGGCGGGGAGAACATCTTCGATCGCATTCGCGCCGTCGCCACCCGGGCGAATTTCAACGTCCACGATATCAGCGTGCAGGACCTGCGCGGACGTCTGCACGTGGAGCAGCACCTGGAACTCGACGAGCGCTTGAGCCTGAAGCAAGCCCACGACCAGGTGACCGTGCTGGAGAGCGAAATGCGCCGCGAGCTGCCGGAGATTTCGTCGATCCTTACTCACATCGAGAGCGAACCGGCGACGATCGAATCCGGCGATGAGATGGCGCGCGATCAAAACCTGGAAAAAACGGTGAAGCGGATCGCCGCCCAGGTGAGCGATGTAGTCGATATCCACGAGGTCGTGGTAAAACGGGTGCGCGACAAGCTCTATCTATCCTGTCACTGCACACTGCCTGATACCCTGCCCCTGTCGCGCGTACACGACATCCAAACCGAAATCGAGATCCGCCTGAAACACGAGGCCCCGGAACTGTTCCGCGTGCTGATTCATCCCGAGCCCGTGACGGACAATCGAAGATAGGCCCTGGGCTTTGGCCTTCGCTCCCATACGTCGCGCTCGCAATGCGTCACGGTTCCAACGTTTTCCAAGCGCGAT
>DAISJI010000122.1:0-3723 GCA_036821585.1 Terriglobales bacterium | reverse complement strand
CTCCGCTGTGCTACGATTTCATTCATGCGACCAGTCTTCGCGGTACTTCTTCTTTCTTCTCTGACCTTCGCACAAACCGCAAGCAAACCCCAGGCGACGCCCGCGCCGCAGGCGCCGGCTACTGCGTCGGCGGAGAAACCCGCCGAGGTATCTCCTTCCGCTCCGGTCATCACAGTGAATGGGTTTTGTCCGGGGAAGCCGGCGGCCGGCGCCGACTGCAAGACGGAAGTGTCGCGCGCGGAATTCGAGAAACTGGCCAAGGCGCTCAGCCTCCCGGAAGCGCGCAAGCGCGAGTTGGCGAACGGGTACGCGCAGATGCTGGTCATGAGTAAGCTGGCGGAGGATAGGGGCATCGATAAGAAGCCCGAGACGCAGGAGTTTTTGCGCTTTCTGAGAATGCAGGCACTCTCACAAATGCTGGGACGAGAGATTCAGGACGAAGCGGCAAATATTCCTGCCGCGGATATCGGGAAGTACTACAACGAGCACGCCGGTCAGTACACGCAGGCGACGCTGCAACGCGTTTTTATTCCGAAGATGCCGCCCAACGCGCAGGAGAAGGTGGACGAGTCGGCGGTGAAAGCCGAAGGCGCGAAGATGGTCGCGGCAGCCAAGGCGCCGGACGCGGATTTCGGCAAATTGCAGAAACAAGCGTATGGGGACTTGAAGATCACGGCCACACCGCCGCCCACGGATTTGAAGGATGTCCGTCGCGACAACATCCCACCGGGACAGGCGAAGGCGTTCGATTTGAATCCAGGTGAGGTGTCGGAGGCGATCGACGAACCGGGCGGCATCTACATATACAAGGTCGTCTCCAAGAAAACGCTGACCCAACCCGAGGTCGAGCCGGACATCAAGAAGACCCTGGAACTGGAGCGCGCGCAGGCGGCGATGAAGAAGCTCATCGGAACCGTTAAGCTCGACTACAACGAGGCGTACTTTGGCGATCCAGCAGGAGTGCGTCCGCAGCCTCCGCAGATGTTGCCTCCGCAAACTGTAACGCCGAAATCCACGCCGGCGTCCAAGGCACCGGCAGTGGCGCCCCAGAGCTCACCCGCTCCCAAGACGCCCAAATAGAAGACACACCATGAGCGCGCGGCCCACCGTTGTCGTGACCGGCATCGCAGGCAACCTCGGCCAGCGTCTGCTACCGCTGCTGAACGATTACACCGTGCTGGGGCTCGATATCCACGAACCGGGCGCTGGGCTGCACCCGACCCGATTTGAGAAATTCGACCTGGCGCTGGAATCTTCGTGCCAGCGGCTCATCGACTTGCTGCGCGAGACGCGCGCCGTCGCGGTGGTGCATCTGGCATTCGTCATTGACCCGGTGCGGACCGGAATCCTCGACGTCGAACGCATGTGGCAGGTCAATGTCGCCGGCACCGCGCGCGTGATGGAAGCGATCACGGAAGTGAACCGCGCCGGCGACGGCACCGTCACCAAGTTCATTTTTCCCAGCAGCGTTTCAGCGTACGGTCCGGAGCTGCCCTTCCCGGTTACCGAAGACTACCCGCTCGGCGCGCATACGCTTCCCTATGCGATACACAAGCAGGAGGCGGACGACGTTGTGCGGATGCGGGCGTCCGCGCTGGGGGCGTGCACGACGTATGTGCTCCGGCCGCACATCTTTGCCGGCGCGACCATGCAGAATTACCTGATCGGGGCGCTACGTGGGACCGTGGGCGGAAAGAGCAAGATGGCCGACTGGCTGCGCGCGCGCGGCACACGTCTGCCCATGCTGCTTCCTCGCGGCGATGAGTACCTGGTCAAACGATTCCAGTTCGTTCACGTCGACGACATGGCGCGACTGGTGGCATGGATCCTGCATCGTCCGGACCGCGGCCGCGAATCAGTCATCCTCAACGTCGCCGGACGCGGCGATTCCGTCAGCATTCAGATGGCGGCACGCATCGCGAACCAGAAAATCATACAACTGCCGTCGCCGCGCGTTTGCCGGTGGGTGCTCGCTTGGTTGTGGAAGCTGGGGATTTCCTCGGCGCCTCCCGAGGCGCTTCCCTACATGATCGGCAGTTACCTGATGGATACCAGCCGCCTGCGCGCGTTCCTCGGCAGCGATTATTCGCACGTGATCCGCTACACGACCGAACAGGCCTTGGAAGACACCTTTTCCCACGCCGCCCGGGAAGCGGAACCAATCGCGACCTCGGCGCCAGCGTAAGGCAAATAGCCTTTCCTGCCCTCGCATCTGTGCAATCTCGCTCTGGTACACTTAAGCGTTTATGCCGGAGAATTCTTTCGACGTCGTCAGCAAGATTGACCTCCAGGAAGTGTCCAATGCCATGCAGCAGGCACTGAAGGAGGTCCACACCCGTTTCGACCTGAAGGACTCGAAGTCGAATATCGTCATGGAGGGCCACGACGACATCGTTCTCACCTCACAGGATGAATACAAACTGAAGGCGGTGAACGATGTGTTCCAGGGCAAACTGGTCAAGCGCGGCGTGCCACTGAAAGGCCTTACCTACGGGAAGATCGAGCCGGCAGCGGGAAGCACCGTGCGCCAGAAGATCACCCTCCAGCAAGGTATCCCGATCGAGAAGGCGCGAGCAATCGTCAAGGCGATCAAGGAAACCAAGAAGAAGGTGCAGGCCTCGATCCAGGGCGACCTGGTGCGGGTGAGTTCCAAGGACCGCGACACGCTACAGGAGATCATTGCGCTGTTGCGCAAGAGCGATTTCGGTATCGACATGCAGTTCACTAACTTTCGGACGGTGTGAGCCGCGGGAATGTTCCCGAATGTAACGCCTGATACCTGAAGTTCATTGTGACCACGCCTGCCACAATCCGCGCCTCCGAATTCTTCGAACTGCTGCGCGAGGACCTGGCCGCCATCGAGCGCGAATTCGGGCGCGGCACGGTTTCCAACGTAGGCGTCATTACCGAAATCGGCGAGTACCTGCGCGCCGGCGGCGGCAAGCGCATTCGACCGGCCCTGCTGTTGCTCTCGGCCAAGCTCCTGGGCAGAAACGGGCGCTCCACCATACGCCTGGGCGCGGTGGTCGAAGTCATCCACACCGCCACGCTGGTTCACGACGACATCATCGACGAGGCGCAGACGCGCCGCGGGCGCGCCGCCGCCAACACCCAATGGGGAAACTCCAAGTGCGTGCTCGCCGGCGACTGGCTTTACATGCAGGCATTCAAAATCGCGGTGCAGGAACGTAACTTCCGCGTTCTCGACGTCCTCATTGATCTGACGCAGATGATGGTCGAGGGCGAGTTGCTGCAGATAGAGAAGCTCGGCCGCTGCATCTCGCTGGACGAGCACTTTGACCTTATCAATCGCAAGACAGCGTGCCTGTTCTCGGTCTGCATGCGGTTGGGTGCGATCGTGGCGGGCGCGACTCCGGAAGAAGAAAGCCGCCTGGGCGCTTACGGTCACAACGTCGGCATGGCCTTCCAGATCGTGGACGACGTGCTCGACCTGACCGCCAGCGAAGACATCCTGGGCAAGCCGGTGGGCAGCGATCTGCGCGAAGGCAAATGCACGATGGCAATCATTCACGCATTGGAGCGCTGCACGCCGCAGGAGCGCCGCTGGATCGAAACCGTGCTCGAGGAGCGCGCGTTCCGCAGCGTCTCGCACGCGCAGATACTCGATGTCCTGCAGCGTTACGGTTCGGTGGATGCCGCGATTTCGAGGGCGTCGGAATTCTCGGCCGCGGCCAGCGATGCGCTATCGGTTTTCCCGGACTC
>DAISJI010000121.1:5802-7211 GCA_036821585.1 Terriglobales bacterium | reverse complement strand
GTGCTGGTTGGGCTGAAGCTGGAAGGCGTCTTCGACGGTCCCATTGACCGAACGCGCGGTCACCTCCACGGAGGCGGCCGCGGGCAAGGTGACGTCGATACTGCCGGAGTGCGTGGTGAGGGTGTATTCGCCTTCGCCGGCGCAATCGCCCGAGAAACGAATCGACGCGCCCGTCGTATTGGCGGAAACCTGCGGGCCGCTGACGTTGTTGAGGGTCACGTCGCCGCTGACCGACGTCAACTCCACGTGGCCGTTCCTGATGTTGGTCAGCGTTACGGGGCCGCTCATGCTGCGCACGTGTACGTGCGCGTTGCCGACCTCGCGGACATTCACGCTGCCGGTATCGGACTCGACGGTGACGTCGCCGTTGACGTTCTGCACTTTCACCGCGCCACTGGCGGTGCGCACGATGACGGCGGCGTTCGCGGGCACCTGGACGTCGTAGTCCACCGCGCCTTCCTGCGGGCTTGCGTTCTGAAGGAAATGAGTGCGGAGCTCGATGCGGTTGGCGGATTGGTGGCCGTCGACTTCGACCTTGGCGGAATGCGGCGTGGCGGCGACGATCACCTGGTTGCCGGAGGCAGCGCGCACGGTGATGGGCCCGAAGTCGTTGGTCACGGTCACGGTCGCCCCCGGCTGGACGGTGTAGCGAAGGTCCGTCTTCTGCTGCGCCGCTGCCAGCGAGACCGCTCCCGCCAGCAGGACCGCCAATATCACGTTATGTCGGTAAGAAAGTTCCATAAACGCTCAGGGTTTACCGCAACGATCGGGTGGCCATGTCGTACACCATGGCTTTCTGTTCATAGGCGCGCAAAAGTCCGGTGCGCGCGTCCTCGTCGGAAGGGTCGCTTGCCAGGGCTTTCCTGGAATCCTTGATCGACGCGTTTACCTGCTTCAGGTTGCGCTCGTACACGTCCTTCATCTCGGGACGCGCTTGTGCCACTTGCGTCAGGACCTGCTTGTCCTGCGGGTCGTCGTCGGTGGCTGAATTGTCGCTGGGCCGTGCGGCAGCTCTTTGGGCAGCCGCCGGCGGTTCGGGTCCGCGCTGGTAAAGAGTGATGCCGACGATGACGAGCACGACGGCGGCTGCGGCGGTGACCCAGAGGAGGGCGCCTTGGGGTCCTAGAAGTCCCCCCCGGGCGCGGGCCGGTTTCTGCACCAGTCCCTCGCGTTCCAACGAGGCGCGGATGCCGACCCAAACCTGCGGCGACGGCTCCTCCATCGGCACCAGCAACTTCGCCTGCTCGGCGATGTACCTGAGGTCCTGCACCAGGTCGGAGCAGACGTGACATTCGCGGAGGTGCTTCTCCTGGTCCGCGCTCCCCCCGGTCTCGATAATGTAGGGCAGAACCTTTTGAAATTCTGCGCAGGTCATTTCCATTCCTCTCCCCCATATCACCTGCCCCGCT
>DAISJI010000121.1:0-5702 GCA_036821585.1 Terriglobales bacterium | reverse complement strand
CCGGGAAACTGCTGATTACCGCTTGATGGCCTTTTCGGCTCTGCTGGTTTTCAGCAGGTCGCGCAATTTCATGCGCGCCTTGTGGAGCTGGGACTTGCTGTTACCGATCGAACAACCCAACATTTCAGCAATCTCGTTATGTTCGTAACCCTCGATGTCGTGCAGCACGAAGATAATGCGATACCCCGGCGGCAGACTCTCGATGGCGCGCCCCAGGTTCACGCGGTCGATGGAGCCGACCAGCGCGTAATCGGGAGCGCCGAAATCCTTCTTCGGGCCGTCTTCCTGCTGCGGTTCCAGCGTCTCTTCCAGCGAGACTTCCGGAAGCCCCTTCTTGCGCAGTCGCATCAGCACGACGTTGACGGCCATCCGGTGCAGCCACGTGGAAAAGGCGGACTCCCCGCGGAAGGTGGCGATCTTGCGATAAAGCTGCAAGAACGCCTCCTGGGTGAGATCCTCGGCCTCGGCGGTATTGCCCGTCATGCGCAGGCACAACGAGTACACGCGCCGCTTATGGAGGCCGTAGAGAATCTCGAAGGATCCCG
This sequence comes from Terriglobales bacterium, assembly GCA_036821585.1. GTDB lineage: Bacteria > Acidobacteriota > Terriglobia > Terriglobales > Acidobacteriaceae > DAISJI01. The sequence continues at coordinate 5,157 of DAISJI010000121.1, read as the reverse complement.
CGTCGCCCCGCTTGGCCCGGTCAATCGCCTCTGCCTCGGTGATGCCGGATGGTAACGTCGATTTTTTCGCTTGGGTCAAGAGCCTTTTTCAGGCTGCATCTACCGTGATGCAGCTAAGTTCCAATGTGTTGTAAAACATCCGCCAGAAATCACCAAGAAAGCTCAAGGCGCAAGGCGCAGGGCTAAGAGCCGCTCTTGGCGGTGATGGTTTCCAGGCCGTGCGCGTGCGGGCCGGTTTCGCGGATGCGCAGCAGGACGGCGAAGAGCATGGCGACCAAGCCGAGTCCGGTGAGGATGTAAAGCATCGGCAGGTAGCCGGACGGATTGGCTTCGCTGGCGTGCCAATGGTCGTTCGCCGAACCGAGGACAAAGTTGAAACCGGCGAGGCCGATGTTCTGGACCATCGTCATCAGGCCCAGCGCGGTGCCCAGCGCTTTCTGATCGACGATGTAGGCCACGGATGGCCAGATCACGGCGGGTACCAGCGCGAACGCGACGCCCATGATTCCCATGGCGCCGACCAGTGGAAGCGGAGCGGTGAAGTGCGCCGACCAGGGCCAGGGGAGGTTCACGGTCATGGTGCGGTCGGAATAGACGTATCCCATGATCATGAACACGGGAATCAACAGGCCGGAGCCGACGATCATGAGCGTAGCGCGCTTGCCGACGCGATCGCTCAAGTAGCCGAAGAGGGGCGTGCCGATCATGGTGCAGACGGTCAGGATGCTGAGCAAAAGTCCGGCATCCGCGAGCGGCATCTTGCGCGAGTGCTGAAAGAATTTCACCGCGAAGGTTTCGAAGGGGAAGATCGCCGAATAGAACAGAACGCAGAGAATGACAAGATACCAATACGAGACGCCGAACTTCTTAATGTCGCTGAAGACGATCTTGTCGATGTCCCCGGCCTGGCCGAGAGAGTGCGTCCGCTCGGCGCGGACCTCGAGTATCCAGTAAAGCAGTGGGCCGACGACGCAAAGGGTCACGAAGCCTACGCCAATGATCCATGGCGTCTGCCAATTGGAATACGCGGACTTGGCCCAACTGGGCGAGCTTTGCGCCAGCATGGTGCCGAAGCGCGCAATCAGCAGATTGATGCCGAAGGCGAAGCTCAACTCTTTTCCGCGGAACCACTTGGCGATCGCGGTGGTCACGGCAACGATGAGCGACTCGGCTCCCATGCCAAAGATGAAACGGCCGGCAGCCATGAAGAAAAAGCGCGAAGTCGCCGCCGTCAGGATCGCCCCGATCAGGCAAATGACGCCGAATAAAAGGGTCGCCTTGCGGGTACCGATGCGGTCGATGATGATCCCGCCGATGAGGACGGTTGCGATGGGCGCGATGCTGTAAAAGGAGTTCAGCAGGCCGATCTGCTGGTCGCTGAACCCGAGCTGTTTTTGAAGGATGTCGGCGAGCGGGCTGAGCGCGTCGTAAAAGTAGTAATTACCGAACATCGCCAGGCTGACGAAGACCAGCACCACCCAGCGGTAAAAGCGGGAAGGCGCGGGAAGGGCGGGAGGGGCAGTGGCTTCGGGCATCGCGCGCAAGGATATCAGGCGCGAGGCGCGGGTGCACGGCTTAGGGAGTAACGAGTGACGAGTAGACTGTCGAGTGCCGAGTGCGAAGTGCCGAGTGCATAGTGCCAAGTTTCGAGTGCGATGATCATGATTAGACGAATGCAGTTGCTATTTATCGCTGTTCTGGTGCTCATCAGTACGGTAAGCAACGCGCAGAAAGTTGCCGGCGGAGCGGAACTGAAGATCGGCAATTCGCGACGGATCAGCCTGGATGATGGGTGGCGCTTTCTGAAAGGCGATGCTGCCGGAGCGGAGCGGCCCGCCTTTGACGATTCCGCGTGGCGACCGGTCGGGCTTCCGCACGATTGGGCGATCGAAGGGCCCTTCGATCCCAAGTACAACCCGCACGACGGCGGCCTGCCGTTTTTCGGGACGGGCTGGTATCGCAAGCATTTCGCGCTGCCCGCGTCCGCAAAAGGCAAGTACTTCTCGATTGAGTTTGACGGTGCGATGTCGAACGCGCGGGTGTGGCTGAACGGGCAGGAATTAGGCGGACGTCCGAATGGGTACATCGGATTCGCATTCGATCTGACGCCACACCTGAAGCTCGGCGGCGCGGACAACGTCATCGCGGTGCGGCTGACGCCCGAGGACGAGTCGTCGCGCTGGTATCCGGGTGCGGGAATTTACCGCAACGTCTGGCTCGACGTGACCGGGCCAGTGCACGTGGCGCGCTGGGGAACGTACGTCACCACGCCCGAAGTGTCCGACAGCAAGGCGAAAGTGCAGGTGCGGACGGAGGTCCGCAATCGCGGCGCGAAGCGAGCGCGCGTCACGCTGGAAACGGCGGTCCTCGACGGACAGGGGAAGGTAGTGGCGCACATAACGTCTGTTTTGGCGCTGGCGGCAGGAGGAGAACAGAAGGTCGTCGCCTCGGTGGAGGTCCCCCAACCGCAGCGATGGGACATCGACCGGCCCTACCTCTACAAGCTGGTCAGCACCATCCGGAGCGGAGAGCGCGAGATTGACCGTTACGTGACGGCGTTCGGCATCCGCACGGTGCAGTTCACGAAGGACGACCTGCTGCTGAACGGGCGCAGTATCCGGCTCAAGGGCGTCTGCAACCACCACGACCTGGGTGCGCTGGGTGCGGCGGTGAACCGGAGGGCGACCGAGCGGCAATTACAGATCATGAAGGCCATGGGAGTGAATGCGATCCGCACCAGCCATAACCCGCCGTCGCCGGAGTTGCTGGAGTTCGCCGACAAGCTCGGGCTGCTGGTGATGGACGAAGCCTTCGACATGTGGCAAATGCCGAAGGTCAAGAACGGATACAGCAAGTATTTTGACGAGTGGTCGGAGCGCGATTTGACGGACCAGATCCGGCGCGACCGCAATCATCCGAGCGTGATCCTGTGGAGCATCGGGAACGAAATCGAGGAGCAGGAAAGTACGGACGGCTGGAAGGTGGCGCGGCGGCTGGTCGAAATCTGCCACCGCGAGGACCCCACGCGACTGGTCACCTCGGCGATGAATAGTCCCGCCGCCGCGATCAAGAATAAGTTTGCCGACGAGTTGGACGTGAAAGGCTTCAACTACGCCGAGCGCGGCTATGAGCAGATATTAAAGGAGCATCCGGACTGGATCGTGCTGGCTTCGGAGACGGAGTCGGTGGTCAGCTCGCGCGGGGTGTACCACCTGCCAATCGAGAAATATCAGAAGCATCCATCGCTGCAACTGAGCAGCTACGACATCATTGCGCCACCGTGGGCGTACACGGCGGACGTCGAATTCGACGCGCAGGAGAAGAACCCGCGCATGCTGGGTGAGTTCGTGTGGACGGGCTTCGACTACATGGGTGAGCCGACACCATATTTTTCGCGCAGAACAAACAAAGAAGATTGGCCGGCGCGCAGCTCGTACTTCGGCATCGTGGACATGGCGGGGTTTCCGAAAGACCGCTACTACCTGTATCAGAGCCAGTGGACGGCGAAGCCGATGGTGCACGTGCTGCCGCATTGGAATTGGGCGAAGCACGAGGGCAAAAAAATTCCGGTGATGGTGTACACGAACGCCGATGAAGCGGAACTGTTTCTGAACGGCAAGTCGCTGGGCAAGAAAGCGCGCTGGTCGGAGCCGGTGGAATTGCCGGTGGGGAAGAATGTAAGCGACGACCTGAAGTTCAAAAGCAAGTACCGGCTGCTGTGGCAGGTGCCCTACGAGCCGGGTACGTTGAACGTGGTTGCGTACAAGGACGGCAAGCAGATCGCGACGGATGAACGGAAGACCGCAGGAACGCCGGCGCGGATCACGCTGGCGCCGGATCGATCACGCATTGCGGCGGATGGCGAGGACTTGTCGTTCGTCACGGTGCGGATCGAGGACAAAGATGGAAATCTGTGTCCGCTGGCCGACAACCTGGTCCGCTTCAAGGTGGAGGGCGCGGGAAAAATCGCCGCGGTGGACAATGGGAACGCCGCGACGGTGGAGCCGTTCCAGGCGGACTCGCGCAAGGCGTTCAGCGGGCTGGCGCTGGTGATCGTGAGGTCATCGAAAACCCCCGGAGAGATCAGGATTTCGGCGACGAGTGAGGGGCTGAAGGCGGGAGAGACGACGATCACGAGTGCGCGGTGAGGGTAGGTCGTAGGTGATCTCCAATGCTCAAGATCACGACCAGGAATCTCTCGGGTTCAATGGCAACTGGGGCTGTCCGCGGACTCACCGCTCACCAGCATCGCAGTAAGAAAATTAGCGCACTCTGAGATTTTCGCTAGAAGCGGATCGTTCTGCGCTGCCGCCGGATTGATTGCTTGCTCGGCATTTAAGGAATGGATGGTGGCTCGAGTATTGCTGTCCCACTCACCCAGATTCGTGAACTCATTCTTGAGCAGTTGCAGAGCTTTTTGATCAGATTCAGTTTTCGCCGCTAACGAGGTTTGACTTAGGCTCCCCTCTGCCCGGACCCGGTAATCATTTAGCCAGGGGACGAGCCAATTGCCCTCGGCAACTCCAGACCTAATCGCGGATGCAATCGCGGCTTTCCATTCCCGCATCTCTGCCAATTGGAATATACCTGCCTTGGCAAAGTCTTTCGACAATCCCGGCGCGGTGCGCCCTGGTTTGGCACCAGCTTCGGCGGCCGGAAGCGTCAGGATGACGCGGCCGGGTTCGAAGCTCACCGTAGCGTTCATGATCCGCGCGAAAGTGTCGACATCGATATAGGAATGGCCGTCGATCTGCACGACCGCTCCGGCTGCTGTGCGCCCATTCACCACCAGTGTTTTCTTCGCGGGCGCGTTCTGAGCAAACGCAGCTCCCACGAACATCAGAGATAGCATAAGAGTCGCAAGGGAGTGAGAACACGAAGGTTTGTCCATAATTTCATCGACCAAGCGGTGCAGCGACCTTGGTTTCGGGAGGCGTTTGCCGGATTTGTTACAGCAGCATGCACAGTACAGCTTCCCCAATGGCGTGGCTGAGCAGAGTTGCTCACGAGGTTATGGGCGCGGGTCGCTGGTGATGAGCGGATTTATCGACAGTTACAGTTGTTGTCACGTATAGGGGGCGGCGGTGGCGGCGGAACTTGCTGCCACGAACTCAACGCGTCAGGGGGAATCTCGTAGACGCGAAGGTGTATCCACGC
>DAISJI010000120.1:6048-7249 GCA_036821585.1 Terriglobales bacterium | reverse complement strand
CTTTTCCTCCGCCGATAGCGGCGCATCCAGGTCCAGCATTCCTTCCGGCAGCTCGAGTTCGATCCGTTTTGACGCGGTGTCGAGCTGCTTGATGTAATCCTGCGCCAAGGGGACCAGGTACTCCTTCGCCCCCTGTCGAATCTGGAGAATTGGCGCTTCGCCGGCGCTAAAGAGTACGTCGGAAACCTCGCCAATTTCACCTGTGCCGACAACCGTCACGCGGCAGCCCACCAAGTCAGCAACGTATGTCGCGCCTTCTTCCAACTGGGCGCGCTCTTCCGCGGGGATTTGGATTTCGCCGCCAATGAGGGTTTCGGCGTCGGAGATACTGTCGATGCCCTCGAACTTCAGGACCATCCATTCCTTGTGCGGCCAGAAGTTCTCGAGGTGCAGCTCGCGGCGGGCACCGCTGGCGTCGAGCAGGAAAAGGCGGTGGCGTTCGGCAAAGCGTTCGGGGAAGTCGGTAAAGAGGTCGGCGGCAACTTCGCCGATGCGGCCTTGCGTCTTGGCGACGCGCGCGATCGTGACAAACTCGCCTATTCCAGGATCTCCAGCGCGAAGCGGCGGTCCAGCTTCATGCCCGACGCGCTCAGGATGGTGCGAATCGCGCGCGCAGTGCGGCCTTGCTTGCCGATGACTTTTCCCACGTCACCCGGCGCCACGCGCAGCTCCAGCACCGTGCAGTCGCCGTCCTGGACTTCCTGCACGGAGACCTGGTCGGGTGTGTCCACCAGCGTCTTGGCGATGTATTCGATCAGAGGGCGCAAATCGCCGCTCGGCGGAAGCGCCGGCCCTGGAGTCGTTGCCATCCGGTCATCCTCCTGTGCTCGTTTGCCAGTTAGCGGAGAAAAAAATTATGCCGCAGTTTCCGCGCTGGTTGGGGTTTGACGCTTCCAGAGGCGGGCCACGGTGGCGGACATCTGGGCGCCCTTGCCGACCCAGTGCTCGATGCGGTCGCGCTTCAGGTCCACGCTGGTGGGATTGGTGCGCGGGTTGTATGTGCCCACCACTTCCACCGAGCGGCCATCGCGCGCGCGGTCCTTCTCAATTACCACGACTCGGTAGTACGGCTGCTTTCGCGCTCCAACGCGCGATAAACGGATCATCAACACAGATTCTGACTTCCTTTCCTACTGATTCCCGGAGGGTTAGGACAAACTATTATTATCGGGGAAGAGGCCGGGATTGTAAACCGGAAAGG
>DAISJI010000120.1:2109-5948 GCA_036821585.1 Terriglobales bacterium | reverse complement strand
GGGTACTCCAGCCGGTGCTGGTCGTGCATGAGCGAGACCTGGTGCGGCGTCTGCGGCGAGACGGCGGCCAGCGCGATGCCGGAGCGCGAGATCGAGGGCATCAGGCGGTTCCACGCTTCCAGTTGCGCGATGCAGAACGGGCACCAGCGTCCGCGAAAGAAGAGCAGGACGGCGGGTCCGTTGGCGATCAGCGAAACAAGGTTGACCGGCTTGCCGTTGTGATCAGGCAATTCGAATGGCGGCGCCGCCGAACCAACGGGCAGTGCCGATGCCGCGGCATCCGATGCCTGCAACTGTTCGACCACGCGCCGGTGCAGCGCTTGCGTGGCTTCGGGGACGTACTGCTGCATCGAGCCGCGTCGCTCGTCCAGCGCTTCCTTGAGCGTCGCGTGCTGCTCGGGTTGTGCCTCGTCCATGCCGCGCCAGCGCATACAGTCACCCCGCCGCGCCAACACCGGGCACGCCGGGACCCCGACGTCCAGAGTACCAAAATGGGAATCGTGGCCGACGATTTCCGGACGCCTGTTCGAAAACCTGCTTGCGTCCGGGCGGCGAAGGTGCGAGATTGCGCGGAACAGGAGGGGCTCCCATGCACCGTACTCCCTTTGCCCCCTTCGGACGCTCGGGCCGCAGCGGCGCGATCTTCGCCATCGTGGTGGTGGTCGCGATCATCGGCGGGCTGGGCTTCGTTTCCGTGCGCTCGCTGCTGAAAGATCGCCGCGATCAGAACGAACGCACCGCCATCAGCAGCATTCGCGCGCTCAACACCGCGCTTTACCTGCACCGGCAGAAACATGCGGACAGCTACCCGAAGTCGCTCAAGGAGATGGCGGACGTCGACACGCAGTTCAAGTGTGGCGAGGCCGAGTGTGCGCACTGGGGTTATCGCTACAAGTACGAGCTGCTGCCGCCCAACAACATGGGCCCGCGCTACGTGATCCAGGTGCGTCCGATCAAGTATCAGAACACCGGTGAGCAGTCGTTTTATTCGGACGAGAGTGGAGTGATCCACGCCACGCCCGACGATAGACCGGCGAGCGCGGGGGACGGCCCGGTTTCGTAAGTGCAGTTCTGAGTTCCGAGTTTCGAGTGCTGAGTTACCGGGTGCAGCGCAGAATCCCAAGTCTCGGAACTAAGAACTCGGCACTCGGAACTCTCTCACATTCCGGGGAATTTGCCGCCGCCCATCATGCCGGCCATCTTGCGGGCGAAGCTGGCCTTGCCCATGTCCTTGAACATCTTGCGCATCTGCGCGTACTGGCGCAGGAGTTGGTTCACTTCCTGGACGCTGGTGCCGCTGCCGCGGGCGATGCGCTTGCGCCTTGAGCCGTTGATGGATTCGTGGTGCTCGCGCTCGTAGGACGTCATCGAGTTGATGATGGCCTCCACGCGTCCCAACTGCTTTTCGTCCACGTTGTCGGCTGCCTTCTGCATGTTGGCGAACGGGCCGATCGAGGGCAGCATCTTGATGATGCTCTGCATCGAGCCCATCTTCTTCACCTGGCGCAGTTGCTCGCGGAAATCTTCCAGCGAAAAGCCGCCGCCGGAGAGCGCTTTGGCGGTGAAGTCCTCGGCCTTTTTCTTGTCCACCGTGGACTCGGCCCGCTCGATGAGCGAGAGGATGTCGCCCATGCCGAGGATGCGGCCGACGATGCGGTCCGGGTGAAACGGCTCGAGCGCGTCGAACTTCTCGCCGGTGCCGATGAACTTGATGGGTTGTCCGGTCACTTTTCGGATCGAGAGGGCCGCGCCGCCGCGGGCGTCGCCATCCATCTTGGTGAGCACCACGCCGGTGAGGGTGAGCTTGTCGTGAAACTCCTTGGCCGAGTTGACGGCGTCCTGTCCGGTCATGGCGTCGGCGACGAACAGGATTTCCTGCGGGTTGAGCAGCTTCTTCAGGGACTGCATTTCGTCCATGAGCAGCTCGTCGATGTGCAGGCGCCCGGCGGTGTCGACGATGAGCACGTCGCAGCCTAAATTGATGGCTTCCTTGCGTGCTTCCTTCGCCAGCCGCTCGACGGTGGCGGTGTTCGCCTCGGTAGCCTGGCCTTCGTAAAGGTGCGCGCCCACTTGCTGGGCGACGATCTTCAACTGTTCGCGCGCGGCGGGACGATAAACGTCCACCGAAACCAGAAGCGGGCGGTGTCCGCCTTTTTTCAGCCAGTGTGCCAGCTTGCCGGAGGTGGTGGTCTTGCCGGAACCCTGCAGGCCGGACATCAACACGACACTGGGCGGTTGTGAAGCAAACTTGAATTTGGCAGTGTCCTTGCCGAGCAGTTCGATCAACTCGTCGCGGACGATCTTCACCACCTGCTCGGCCGGTGAGAGCGCGGTCATCACCCGCTCTCCGATGGCCTTCTCGCGAATGTGGTCGATCAGTTCCTTGACGACCTTGAAATTGACGTCGGCTTCCAGCAGCGCCAGCCGGATTTCGCGCAGCGCTTCCTCGATGTTCTCGGCGGTGAGTGAGCCCTGCCCGCGCAGGTTCTTGAAGGCGCGCTGCAGTTTGTCGGTAAGGTTCTCAAACATCGGCAGTTTCCGATTTCAGGGGTATTGGATGCGAATCGGCCGCGATGGGCACACCGGGCGGCCGAAGTTTCATTTTACACGGCGGGAGATCGGTGGGCTGTCGAGCAGCAAACGTAATCGGTAATCCGTAATCCGGAACCACCCACCGCTGGATCACCGATTACCGATTACCGATTTCGGATTACTGCTTCATTTGCTGCGCGAGCCAGTTGGCGATGCCCATCTCGCCGATGCCGTGGAGTTGCCCTTCGCGATGGTCGGCGTGTCCTTCCTCATCTTTGATCAGGTGCTCGAACATCTCGCGGGTCCCGGCGTCGCCGTTCTTCGTGCAGACCATGACGGCCCCGTTGTACTGGCGGACGGCGCCCTTCTCCAGCGCGAGGTTATCTTCCAGCATGGCTTTCACGTCGCCGGAGATCTTCGGCTGAAGGCCGACTTCCACGGCGGGCACGCCCTCGAGGAAGCAAATCCGCTCGATCACGCTTTCGGCGTGGCGCATCTCGTCGATGGCCTGCTTCTTGAGGTCGTCGCCGAGGCGCGCGTAGCCCCAGTTCTGGCACATCTCGGCCTGCACCGTGTACTCCACAATAGCCGTCAGCTCGGCATGCAGGGCGGCATTCAATTCCTTCAGGACTTCCGGTTGGCCTTTCATCAATCCTCCGATCGGTGCGGCGCTCGTCCGCTATCCAGCGAGCGTAACTACCGGCAGCGACAGCGGTCTATGACGTACGTCACATGCTTTCGGGCTGCCCCGGCACAGCGCGCGGAGGAGTATGATGTGGTTGCCTTTGCTGGCTGGATTCACGGCAAAGACCTACCGCTATGACGACCCGCATGCTCGACGACCTCGCCATCCTGAAAGACGACATGAAAGCCTTCGTCGAAGGCCATGGCATGAGCCGCTTCCAGGGCTACGTGAACGACGAGATTGCCAGCGTCATGTGGGACCCGGGCGACAATCCCGATAGCTGGAAGGACTTTGTCGAGCTGGCCAAAGCCTCCAGCGCGCCCTTCCTCACCATGAACGACGTGGTGATCGAGCGCGAGGACGTGGATTACCTCGTCAACCAGATGCAGCATTCCACCTACATCAACGACGAGGACGTCGAAGAAGCCAAGTGGCTGCGCACCTACATCGGCAAGACCGGATTCGTGCAGCTCGGCTTTCCCTACCAGGGCACAATGTTCCTGTGTGAAGTCTCCACCGAGTGGTACGACCGCTACCAGCGCCTGCTGGAAATGGCCGACGAGTACGGCGGGATCCCGTTCGACGAATTTGAAGGCTCGGACGGGAAAGACGACCCCTTCTA
>DAISJI010000120.1:0-2009 GCA_036821585.1 Terriglobales bacterium | reverse complement strand
ATTCTTCATTCTTAATTCTTAATTCTTCATTCATGCTAACGTTCCTTCCGTGCGCTGGGAACTCCGATCCGCCGATGAAAATGTAGCCCGCAAACTGGCTGCGGAGGCCGGATTGCCGCCGCTGGTCGCTCGCCTGCTCGTCGCCCGCGGGATAACCACTGCCGACGGAGCGCTCCGTTTTCTCTCCCCTTCCCTCGATCACCTGCACTCGCCGTACGAAATGCTTGGCATGGATAAAGCCGTCGAGCGCTTGCGCCGGGCCATTGCCGCCCGGGAGCGCGTCCTCATATACGGCGACTACGACGTGGATGGAACTACCGCGGTCGTGATTCTGAAGACCGCGATCGAGCTTTGCGGCGGGCGCGCCGAATTCCACGTGCCGCACCGCATCCGCGAAGGTTACGGGATGAAGGACGACGTAATCGAGCGGGCGCACGCCGATGGCGTAACCCTGCTGATCAGCGTCGATACCGGCATCCGCGCCTTTGCCGCCGCCGAAACCGCGCGCCGGCTCGGGCTCGACCTGATCGTCACCGACCATCACCTGCCCGACGCCGGGGAAGGCGTGCCGCACGCGCTGGCCGTCCTCAACCCCAACCAGGCGGACTGCGCGTATCCGTGCAAGGCGCTGTGCGGGGCGGGCGTGGCGTTCAAGGTGGCTCAGGCGCTGCTGGAACAGAACGGGCAGGCGCGCTTGCTGCCGTCGTTCCTGAAGATTGTCGCCATCGCTACCATCGCTGACGCGGTACCGCTGACCGGCGAGAACCGTGTTTTCGCCAAGCTCGGACTCGACGGCCTGCGCAAGCCGGTGAATGCGGGACTGAAGGCGCTGTTGGAAGTTGCGGCATTGGGAACCGGGCCGCTCAGTGCCAGCGACGTGGCCTTTCGCATTGCGCCGCGACTGAACGCCGCCGGGCGCATGGACGTGGCGCAGGACGTCGTTGAGCTTTTCAGCGTGAAAGACCCCGCGCGTGCCCGCGAAATCGCGGTGCGGCTGAACCAGCTTAACGCCGACCGTCAGGATGAAGAGAAGAAGATCCTCGAAGCGGTGGACGAGCGCTTCCGCGGCGCACCCGAGATGACCGACGCCTACTGCATCGTGGTGGATGGCGAAGCGTGGCATCGCGGCGTGATCGGCATTGCCGCGACGCGGGTAGTCGAGAAGTACGGACGCCCGGCGCTGGTTTTGTCGAACGAAGATGGTGAGGCCTACGGCTCGGGGCGCTCGATCCCGGCCTTTCATCTGCTGGACGCGCTGGAATCCTGCCGCGATATGTTCACGCGCTTTGGCGGACACGCACACGCCGTCGGTTTTTCGCTTCCCTGTGCTCGCGTGCCCGAGTTGCGCGCCGCACTCGACGCGTACGCCCGCGCCCGGCTCACCCCGGCGGACTTCATCCCTACGCTGCGCTACGACGGCGACATCACGTTGTCGGATGTCACGGACGCCCTGTACGAGGCGGTGGTCAAGCTGGAACCGTTCGGCATGGGAAACCCGGAGCCGGTATTTGCCGCGGCGGCAGTGCGCGTGACCGTTCCTCCGCGCGTGCTCAAGGAAAAGCACATTCGCCTGAAGCTGTCGCAACCGGACGGGACCAAGCACCCGAAAGCGTGGAACGCTCTGGGCTGGCGGATGGCGGAGCGTGCGCAGGGCATCCTGGCGGGCGATTCGGTGGACGCGGCGTTCACCCTGGAACACAACGACCATCCCGACTTCGGCGGGTTGGAATTGCGCCTGTGCGATGTGCGCAAGTCAGCCGCGGCCGGTACATCCTGAACCAGCCTCCGCATTTACACCGCAGCGAAGCTTGCATATAGTTCCCGACGTGAACACTGGTGGCACCACCGTCGTCTTCTGTAACGCCTGCGGCGCGCACAACGCGCCCGACGCGCGCTTCTGCCAGTCATGCGGGCAGGTGATGGCGGCGATCGAGCCGCTACCCGTGACCGCTTCCATCGCGGCGTATGCGGACGCCACCTATGGTGGCTTCTGGATTCGCGTGGTGGCC
>DAISJI010000119.1:0-7254 GCA_036821585.1 Terriglobales bacterium | reverse complement strand
CGGAATCGCTCCTGAAGACGAGGAAGTCCACAAGAAGGCGAAGCGCTTTGCCAAGCTCCTGGTGGACGAGATCAAGCTTTACAACCAGCAGAAAGTCGCGGAAGGCCGCGCCAACAAAGACCTCTATTCGCGACTGAAAGACGATATCGACAAGAGCCGCGGCAGCTACGAAAAACGCTACGGCCAGGGCGCCGCCGGCCCCGCCGACTACTTCAACAAGGAACTCATTCGGATACTATGCGACGGCGATCCCGCGCTGCTGGGCAGCGGCTTTTCGCGCTAAACTGATCCTGCCGTGCGCATCAGGGTCCTGTTCGCAACCGTTCTTCTCGCCAGCTCGCTTTCCTCGTTCACCTTCGCCCAGCAGCGAACCCGCAGCAGTTCGTCCGCCAAGGCCAAGAGCAAGACTTCAAGTAAGACTTCAAGGAAAACTTCAAGGTCTCGCAAGCCGCAGAAGGCCAGCCCGACGCGCATTCGCCGCATCCAGCGCGCCTTTGTCGCTTCCAATGACCTGAAGCCGATGGCGCGCCAGTTGCTCGACCTGCGCAGCCGCGCCGCATTTGCCGGAGTAGAAGCCTACGCCCGCAAGCACGCCGACGACGACGCTGGAGTCCTGGCGAACCTCGCGCTCGGCTACGCCCACGTTCTCGACCACGATGGACGTTCCGCAATCCCGCCGTTGCAACGCGCCGAGCCCGGTGCGGGAGATCTTGCCGATTACGTCACCTATTTTCTCGGCGACTCTTACCAGGCGGCAGGGCAAAGCGAACAGGCCGTCGCAACTCTGCGCGACTTTCAGACAAAATACGCGAATTCGATCTTCTCGCGCGAAGCGTCCATCGTTTACGCCAACGCGCTGGTGGCCACCGGGAATCCGCAACTCGCAGTTACGGTCCTGTCCAGGACCCGCCTGCCCACGCGGGCGGATGTCGAATTGGCTTTGGGACAGGCGCAATTGAAGTCCGGCGATACGGATAAAGCCGCCGACACGCTACGCCATCTCTATTACTCCATGCCGATGTCCACGGAAGCGGACCGCGCCGGTGTGCTCTTGCGCGCAACTCCGGAAGGACTCGGCAGTACCTTCCCTTTGGAGAAAACGCGCGCCGACGCGCTCTTGCAGGGACGCCGCTATCGCGACGCAGCCGCCGACTATCGCGAACTGCTTTCGTTAGCCTCGCCCGCCGATCGCCCCGCGGTGCAGGTCGCGCTCGCGGCCGCGCTGCACAAGGCGGGTGACGATCGCCAGGCGCGCATCATTCTCGAACCGATGACCGCCACCGGCGAAACCAACGCCGAGCGCCTCTTCTATCTGCTCGAAATCGCGCGCTCCGACCGCGATGACGAGCGCTTTCTGCAGATACTCGGACAACTACGCCAGGCTGGCCCCAACAGTTCGTGGCTCGAACAGGCACTTCTCACCGTCGGCAACGTCTTTCTCCTGCGCAACGATTACGACCGCGCCATCGATTTTTATCGCGAGATCCGCGAGCGCTTCCCGCAAGGACAAGTGGCGCCCTATGCCAACTGGAAAGTGGCGTGGCTCAGCCTGCGCCAAAATCGCGTGGAGGATGCACGCAAGGGGTTCGAACTTCAGATAGCGCAGTACCCGACCTCAGCACAGGTTCCCGCCGCGATTTACTGGCGCGCGCGCCTGGCGGAAGAAAATGAAAAAGACCCGGCCAAAGCTCGCGCGTATTACGCCAAGCTGGCGGACCGTTTCCGTAACTATTACTATGCCGACCTCGCGCGTGCACGGCTGCGTGGATCGGGATTGCCGCAAAGCAGCGCTGATGATCCAATCCTGGCGAAGGTCCCGGCCCTGCAAGTCAATGCGGCCTTGCGGGATGTCGAGCCACCGGCCGACAACCTTCGCCTGCAGAAAGCCCGTCTGCTGCAAAACGGTGGCCTTGGCGACTTCGCTCTCCGGGAGTTACGTGCGGCTGCATCGGAAGGCGGCTCCTCCTGGGCTATAGCGGAAATCGCACGCCAGTACAAAGACGACGGCCAGTACCATCGAGCACTGCAAGTCCTGAGGGCCGCGGTTCCGTCCTACTTTGCCATGGACATCCGTGCGCTGCCGCGTCCTTACTGGGAAGACCTCTTCCCGCGTCCGTACTGGGCCGACCTCAAGCGCTACTCGGAAGCCAACAGCCTCGATCCATTTCTGGTTGCGTCCCTGGTCCGCCAGGAATCGGAGTTCAACCCCGGCGCCATCTCCCACGCCAACGCCTGGGGCCTGATGCAGGTGCTGCCGTCAACCGGCAAAACGCTCGCCCGGGCAGAGAAGGTCCGCGACTACCGGACCGAGTCATTGCTGGTGCCGAACGTGAACCTGCAACTGGGCACGCGCTACTTCCGCGAACTGGTGGACCACTTCAACGGGCGCATCGAGTACGCGCTCGCCGCCTACAATGCGGGCACCGACCGCGTCGAAGGCTGGCTCGCCAGCGGCAATTTCCGTGACCCGCAGGAGTTTGTCGAGTCCATCCCCTTCACCGAAACCCGCGAATACGTCCAGGCAGTTCTCCGCAACGCGACGATGTATCGAAAACTATACGGGACTCCCTAATTGCGAGAATGACGGGCTGAACGCCGTCAAAAGCGAAGCGCCGACTGCATAACCGCAGCCAGCGCTTGTCTTCCGTGTCCTGTCTCGGTACTCGTTACTCGGTACTAGTTCCTCACTGCATTCTGCTCGGCAGGTGTCTTGGCGAAGAGGATCTCGGCTACCAGCAGCAGCGCTCCCACGACGATGGCGCTGTCGGCGACATTGAACGCCGGCCAGTGGTAGCTGCGCAGGTAGAAGTCGAAGAAATCGACCACGTGCCCGCTGAACAGCCGGTCCCACAGGTTTCCGATGGCGCCGCCCAGGATCAGCGACAACCCTACCCCGGTCGAAGTGATGGAGTGGCTGTTCTTCCAGAGCAGCGCTGATACCACCACCAGCGCCAAAACCGAGAACACCACCAGGACGGATACTTTCCACTCGGAAGCCGAGTCAGCGAACAACCCGAAGGCCGCACCGCTGTTTTGCACATGCGTCAGGCGGAAGAATCCGGGCAGCACGACGATGCTGTCGTTCAGCGTGATATTGCCGGCCACCACCCACTTCGTGGCGCGGTCCAGCGCGACCACCAGCACTGCGATCAGGAAGTGGTACTTCCGCATCGCGTGAGGAATTTGCATATAACCGTCAGTCCGCATCCGTATGGGAGTCGATCTCTTTCAGTACGGCGCTGCACCGTTCGCATACCGTCGGGTACCGCGCATCGGCTCCGACCTGCGTCGAATAGTTCCAGCAACGTTCGCATTTTTGGCCGGAAGCCTTGCGGATTTCAACCACAATCCCGCTGCTGCCGCCATTTTCCGGCGCTGCCTTCTGTAATTGGACGTCCGAAACCAAGAAGAAGTAGCGCAAATCCTTTTGATGCCGCTCCAGCAGCGCGTATGTGGTCTCGGGTGCGGACAGCGTCGCCGCGGCGTCCAGGGCCTTGCCGATTAACTGCCGAGCGCGAGCGCTTTCCAGCGCCTTCTGCACCTCGTCGCGCACCTTGGAGAGTTCGTCCCAATCCTGCAGCAGCCCGGACGCCTGCTCTTCCGATACGCCCGCTGCCGCGCGTAGCTGGTTGGGATCGGGGAACAGCGCCAGGTGCACGCTCGCCTCTCGTACCGCCAGTTTCGGCAGGAATCCCCACACCTCGTCCGCGGTAAAGCTGAGGATCGGCGCCAGCAACCGCAGCAGCGCCTCGCCGATCATCCAGATCGCCGTCTGCGCCGACCGCCGCGCCTTCGACTTGGGCGCGCAGGTGTAGAGCCGGTCCTTCAATATGTCGAAGTACACCGCGCTCAAGTCCGTATTGCAGAACGCGTTCAGGTCCTGGTAGATGCGATGGAAGGTGAAATCGGCGTACCAGCGCACCGCCTGCTCCGCAATCTCGGCTGTACGCAGCAGCATCACCCGGTCGATGAACTCCATGTCTGCCGGAGCGACCGCATCCTTCGCCGGATCGAAGTCGTACAAATTGCTCAGTACGTAACGAAACGTGTTGCGGATTTTCCGGTAGTTTTCCGCCAGCACCTTCATCAGGTTCTCGTCGGCGCGCACATCTTCGCGGAAATCGACCGACGCCACCCACAGGCGCACGATCTCCGCGCCCATCTTTTCCGCGACTTCCACCGGGTCCACGCCGTTGTTGAGCGACTTCGACATGGCGCGGCCCTGCATGTCCAGCGTCCAGCCGTTGGTCGACACCATGTTGTAAGGCCGCTGGTTGCGCGCGCCGATGGAACAGAGCAGGGAACTGTGAAACCACCCGCGATATTGATCGCCGCCTTCCAGGTAAAGGTCCGAAGGCCAGGGCAGGCCGGGCTCGTTCGATTGCATCGCCAGGTAGCTGGAGCCCGACTCGAACCACACGTCGATGATGTCCATCTCCTTGCGGAAACTCGCGCCACCGCACTTGCACTTCGTTCCCGCCGGAAGGATCTCGTCCGCCTTTTTCGTGTACCAGGCGTCGGCGCCCTCGCGGCGGAACAACTCCTTGACCGCGCGGTTCACTTCCGCCGACTGCAAAAACTCGTTGCAGCCCTCGCAGAAAAACAGCGCGATGGGCACGCCCCACACGCGCTGGCGCGAGATGCACCAGTCCGGCCGGGTGGCGATCATGTTCGAGATTCGTTCCTCGCCCCATGCCGGGTCCCATTTCGTCGCCTTGATTTCGTCGAGTGCGCGCTGGCGCAGCGTCGAGCCGCCAATCGGCGCTTCCATGGAGATGAACCACTGCTCGGTCGCGCGGAAAATCACCGGCTTGTGGCAGCGCCAGCAGTGCGGATACGAGTGCTCTATGTTCTCGCGATGCATGAGCACGCCGCGGCTCTTCAGCAGTTCGACGATCGGCTCGTTCGCCTTGAAGACCGTCAGCCCCTCGTACTCCGGCAATCCGTTGCGCAGCCGCCCCGCCTCGTCCACGTTGCACGACTGGTCGATTCCGTACTTCACGCCGGTGTAGAAATCGTCCGCCCCATGCGAGGGAGCGGTGTGCACCGCGCCCGTCCCCTGGTCCATGGTGACGTAATCCGCCAGCACGCCGAGAATTTGCCGGTCGAGAAACGGATGCGCGAACATTGTCCGGTCGAGCTTGCGTCCGGGGAAGCGCGCAACGACTTCGCGCGATAGCCCACACTTCTCCGCCGTCTCCTGCGCCAGTTTTTCGGCGACGATATACACTTCGCCGCCCGAGAGCAGTCCGACGTATTCCTCGTCCGGGTGATAGGCCACCGCCATCGAAGCCGGAAGTGTCCACGGCGTCGTGGTCCAGATGATCGTGCTGACCTGTTTGCCCGCCAATGCCGCATCCACCTGCGCCGGGTCGCCGGTCATCCGGTACTTCACCCAGATGCTCGGGCTGGTGTGGTTCTCGTACTCGACCTCGGCTTCGGCCAGCGCCGTCTTGTCGTTGATGCACCAGTACACCGGGCGCAGGCCCTTGTAGACCGCACCCTGCTCGACGAACCGGTACAGCGTCTCGATGACCGTCGCTTCGTACTCCGGTGTCATCGTCGAGTACGGCTCTTCCCAGCGTCCGAATACGCCGATGCGTTTGAACTGCTGCCGCTGCAAATCGAGATACTTTTCCGCGTACTTGCGGCACGCCTTCCGCACCTCGGCCGGGTCCATTTCCAGCTTCTTGCGCCCGAGCGACTCGTCCACCTTGATCTCGATCGGCAGCCCGTGGCAGTCCCATCCCGGAACGTATGGCGAATCGAATCCGGCCATCGTTTTCGACTTCACCACGAAGTCCTTCAGCGACTTGTTCAGTGCGTGCCCGAGGTGGATGGGCCCGTTCGCGTACGGCGGCCCATCATGCAGGACATACTTCGGCGCGCCCTTCCGCGCCTCGCGGATGCGGTCGTAGATGCCCAGTTCCGCCCACCGCGCGAGCATCTTGGGCTCGTTCTGCGGCAAGTTCGCCTTCATCGGGAAATCGGTTTTGGGCAGGTTTAGCGTTGCCTTGAGTTCTTGCGGCACCTAAGTCGGTTCTCCGGGATCGGGAATATCTCATCATTATAGCGGGCGGTGCGGCCGGCTGCCCTCAACCGGTCCAATCGCAAGTCCCATGGAAATGACCCGGCATATTCGTTGTTTTCGGCGTAATTCCTGCCCTCCGAAACATCTGCCCTCCGGGCGGGTTCTCACTCCTGAACGATGTGGGGTACTCAGGCCCTAAATCACAGAGCTTTCAAGGGCGCTATGTCATATCAGCCTCTAACACCTCCGTCGCAATACCAGTTCGGCTGGGCAGAAGAGCCAGAAGCTCCGGAACTCGACTTCCTGGTGAAGTCGGACCAGTTCGACAAGTCGCTTTGGCAGTCCATTCGACAGCAGATTCGCGAGCGGCTTCACCCCGAAAAGCTTCCCCCGCTGCAATTGACCTCGCGGCCGGTCAAGGTGCGCGACATCTGGGGCCAGTACAACTACAAGAAGCGCGGTGTTTTCAGCTCGGCCGTTCTGCACTTTCTGGCCATCGGCGCGATTGTCGGCATGACCATTGCCGGACGCCAGGTCGTGCAGCAGTTCAAGCAGGAGCACGTCATGCTCGTCGCTCCCAATATTTCGGATTACATGCCGCTCTCCAACAAGAAGAACGACACCCTCCACGGCGGCGGTGGCGGCGGCGATCGCGACAAGATTCAAGCGCCCAGGGGACGTTTGCCCAAGTTCGCCATGGAGCAGTTCACGCCGCCGGCGATGGTGATCCGTAACGATCATCCGAAGCTGGCGATGGAGCCGACAGTGGTGGTGCCGCCGCAGGTGAAGATCCCGCAGTCGACGCTGCCCAACTTCGGCGATCCCAAGTCACCGATCGTTTCTGGCCCGCCCTCCAATGGCACCGGTTCGGGTGGCGGCATCGGCTCCGGTTCCGGTGGCGGCATCGGCAGCGGCGAAGGTCCTGGCGTCGGTCCCGGCCGTGGCGGAGGCATGGGTGGCGGCGTATTCAGGGTCGGCGGCGGCGTTTCCGCTCCGCGCGCCATCTTCTACCCCGATCCCGAGTATTCCGAGGAAGCGCGCAGGGCGAAGTACCAGGGCACCTGCATCCTGTGGCTGGTCGTCGGACCTGACGGTCGTGCGCACGACATGAAGGTTTCCCGTACGCTCGGCTTGGGCCTCGATCAGAAGGCCATTGAAGCGGTCCGCCAGTGGAAATTCGAGCCGGCGATGAAGGATGGCAGGCCGGTGGCGGTTCAGATCAA
>DAISJI010000118.1:4863-7258 GCA_036821585.1 Terriglobales bacterium | reverse complement strand
TGGTTCAGCGCCGATGCCAGCAGGTCAATGTCAGCGGGCGCGATGTTGCAGATGGCGTGGTCGTCCAGGAACCGGCCCTGTGGGCGTCCCACCGCATCCCGACGCACCTGGATCAACAGCGCCTGCACGGCGTTGGTGTCGAACTTCAGCGGCGCAATGCGCACGATCTCACTCAGCGCTTCGCCGACGCTCATCGAATGGCGGTACGGGCGCTCGCTGGTCATGGCGTCAAACACATCGGCCACGGCGATCACGCGCGGAACTTCCGGCAGCTCGCTGGCTCCAATCTTGTCAGGATACCCACTGCCATCGGCGCGCTCATGGTGCCAGCGCACGGCCTCCGGAATCTTCGGCCACGGGAACTCGATGCCCTGCACGATCTGGTGGCCGATGGTGGTGTGATCGGCCATCTCCTGGAATTCCTCCTCGTCGAGCTTGCCCGCTTTGCCAAACAGCCGCTTGTCCACCGCGACCTTCCCGATGTCGTGCAGGTATCCGGCGGCGCGCAAGCCGGCAACGTGCGTCGGGTCCAGGCCGAGTCCCTCGGCGATCCCTGCCGCGTAGCGTCCCACGCGCAGCGAATGCCCGCGCGTGTTCACGTGCTTGATGTCGATGGCGTGCGCGAAGGTTTCCAGCGCGTTGTCGTAAAAATTGTGGACCGTCGCCAGCAGCTTCAGGTGCTCGGAAACGCGCGTGGCCAGCGATTCCGACAGGGTGTGGTTATGCACCGCGAGCGCGACGTAGTGGGCCAGCAGGCCCACTGCTTCCATGTCGTCGGCCTGGTACGCTTCGTCGCTCGCGTGCCGTCCCAGTCCGATCATGCCCACCAGGCGTCCGCTCACCCGCAATGGCGCGACGCACTTGAACAACTCCGGCGCGATGTTCCCGTTGGAACTCATGTAGGAATCCCAGGTTTGCCGCGTGATCGCGATCGGCGAGCGCAGGTTGGTCAGCGCGTGCACGTGCTTGGGCAGCAGGGGAATGACGGCCTGGTCGGGAAACATCGAGAAGCCCTGCGCGGCCAGCGAGGCCAGCACGGCGGGCTTGTCGCGGAACATGAACAGCGCGCCTTCGCGCGTGTCCGCCGCATCGAGAACGGAGGAAAGGATGCCGCGTGCGCGTTCCGGGAAGTCGGTGTCGGCGGTCATTTCTGAGCCGAGTTCCGACAACGCCTGGAACGTGAGCAGAAGCCTGCGGAAATTTTCGTTCTTGGCCGCCATAGGTCTCAGTTCCAGCACGCGCTGACACGTGGAGGAACGATTACGGGCGGATCAAGAATCCCAGAGCGCATTGAGAGTACCACGCTGGGAAGGATACCGAAGCGGGACTTGATATTGACGAATCAGGTTCAAACTAAAGGGGATTACCGGGGTAACGGCACGGTGACTTGACGGCTCACACTCCCGCCGTATACGCCTGCTCCAGCCTCTGGCGCAGCCGCTCGCGCACGGTGTCCGGAATGAATGCCGCCGCAAGTGCGTTCCGGTTGCAGCGGAAGAAGTCCGCGGACGTCCAGCCGAAAGTTTGATTCAGCCGCCTGTATTCCTCGGTGAGCGTCAGGTTGCCCATGGTGCGCGAATCGGTGTTCACCCCGACGCTGACGCCATCGCGCATCAACTCGTCGATACAGTGGTCCGCAGCCGTGTCCACGACGTTGGTCTGTACGTTGGAGCTCGGACACATCTCCAGATGGATATTGTGTTGCTTCAGGTGCGAGACCAGTGCGGGGTCTTCCACGCTTCGCACTCCGTGTCCGATGCGCATGGGCTTCAGCAAGCGCAACGTCTCCCACATGCTATCGGCGCCGCGAGCTTCGCCGGCATGCGCCGTCCGCGCGAGACCGTGAGCGGCCGCGTACTCGAAGGCGGCAATGTGCGGCGCAAGGGGATGACCCGCTTCATCGCCCGCGATGTCGAGCGCCACCACCGCCGAGCGCCGGAACTTCTCCACCAGTCGCACCGTCTCCAGCCCTTGCTGCTCGGTGAAGTGGCGTAGCGTGCACAGGATCAGCCGCGCCTCGACGCCCGACTGCTTCGATGCTTCCTTCGCAGCTTCGTCTACTACCTCGACCACGTCGTTTGGAGTGAGACCTTGCAGCAGGTGAAGATGGGGCGCAAAGCGGATTTCCGCGTAGATCACGTTGTCCGCCGCGAGTTGCTCGAACATGTCGAACGTCACCAGCCGCAAGGCCTCTTCCGTCTGCATGAGTTCGAATCCCCGCGCCGCCCGCGTGAGGACGTCGGCCAGGTTCGTGCACTTTGCGGGAGCGATGAACTCGCGCTGGAACTCATCGCGGGTCAGCGACGGGTTCAGCCTGGACGCCACCTTGAAGCTCACGGAGCAGTCGAGGTGAAGGTGGAGCTCGATTTTCGGCAGAGCGGAGAAATTCATGCTA
>DAISJI010000118.1:0-4763 GCA_036821585.1 Terriglobales bacterium | reverse complement strand
AAGTCCGCGCCGAAAACAGTCTCGGTACAAAACATCGCGCCCGATATCCAGCAGCGTGTTGCCCGTTTCAAGCAGGTCAACATGCCCTTCCAGTCGCAGGGCCTGAGCGCGCGCGAGAAGCAATTGGTCGAAAAGCTGGTCGAGGCCAACCGCGATATCGAGGACATCTTCTGGCGCCAGAACGATCCGGAAGCCCTTACGCTCTACCAGCGGCTCGCGGGCGCAACCAACGCTCGCGACAAGGCCTTGCGCGACTACCTGTTCATCAACGGCAGCCGCTACGACCTCTTCGACGAGAACCGCCCGTTCGTCGGCAACCAGCCGTTTTATCCCGGCCGTGGATTCTTTCCCGAGGGTGTCACGCGCGAGCAACTGGAAAGCTACGTCCAGCAGCATCCCGAGCAGAAGGACGCGATCTACAGCAACACCACCGTCGTCCGTCGCAATGGCGAGAGCTTTGCCACCGTTCCGTATCACGTGGCGTATCGTTCCTTCCTGGAACCCGCGGCGAAGGCGCTGCGCGAGGCCGCCGATCTCAGCGACGACAAAGCGTTCGCGTCGTTTCTGCGCGCCCGCGCCGACGCCCTGCTCAACGACGACTACTATCCGAGCGATCTCGCCTGGGTGGACCTGAAGGACCCGAAGTTCGACATCATCTTTGCGCCCTACGAGACCTATAACGACGACCTGCTTGGCGTGAAGGCGACCTACGGCGGAGCGGTGCTCATCCGTAACGAAGCCGAGAGCCAGAAGCTGGCCATGTACCAGCAGCACATCGCGGACTTACAGGATTCGCTGCCGCTGGCGGCCGAGGACAAGCCGTCGAAGCGCGGCCACCTCAGTCCCATGGAAGTGATGGACGCGCCCTTCCGCGCCGGCGATCTCAACCACGGTTACCAGGCGGTCGCCGACAATCTGCCCAACGACCCGCGCATTCACCAGGAGAAGGGAAGCAAGAAAATCTTCTTCAAAAACTTCATGGATGCGCGCGTGAACTACATCATCCTGCCCATCGCGAAGAAGCTCCTGCGCGCCGGCCAGGCGCAGTACGCGACGCCCGACGGCTACATGGGCGACACGCTATTGCACGAAATCTCGCACGAGCTGGGGCCGACGTTCGCACGCAGGAACGGCAAGCAAGTCGATATCCGGGAAGCGATCGGGCCGCAATACAGCGCGCTGGAAGAGGCGAAGGCGGACGTCGTGGGCATGTTTGCCGCCCAGTGGCTGACCGATCGCGGAGTATTGCAGAAAGAGCGGCTGCCCGAGCTTTACGCGGCGCACGTCGCCGATTTCTTCCGTACCGCGCGCTTGAGCGCCGCCGAGTCGCACGGTCTTGCAGGCATCATGGAATTCAACTACCTCGCCGAACAGAAGGTGATCGTGCGCGACGCCGACGGAAAATACGGCATCGACCTGGCGCGCATGCCCAACGCAATCGCCGCGCTCGCCCGGGAACTGCTGGAGCAGGAAGCGACCGGCGACCGCGCGCGCACCGAAGCCTGGTTCAAGAAGTACGGTTCGATTCCCGCCGGCCTGAAGACGTCGCTCTCGTGGGCGAGCGACGTACCGATCGACATCGTGCCGACGTTTTCGTTCCCTGCAAATCTCGAGTAAAGATGAACCACGGATCTACACGGATCGTTTTTGTTTGTATCCGTGAGTATCCGTGCAAATCCGTGGCTAATGTTATTACCTGACCTCTAAACACTAACTCACGAACTCGACCTTTGGCTCGTGCGGGATGATGCCGGCGTCGTAGCCCATCTCAAGCAGTTTCTCGACGGCTTCGCGCCCGTCTTTTCCGTAATCGAGCGTGCGCTCGTTGACGTACATGCCGACAAATTTGTCCGCCAGTTGCGTATCGAGGTCGCGCGCGAACTGCATGGCGTAGTTCAACGCCGACTCGCGGTGGTCGAGTGCGTACTGGATCGAATTCTTCAGCGCCGTGCACACTTCCGACATCAGCTTCGGCCCGAGTTCGCGCCGAATGGCGTTGCCTCCCAGCGGCAGCGGCAGCCCGGTTTTGTCGCCCCACCACTTGCCGAAGTCCAGCACGCGGTGCAGGCCCGACTTCGAGTAGGTGAGCTGGCCCTCGTGGATGATCAGTCCGGCCTCGTACTTTCCTTCCAGCACCTGAGGGATGATCTGGTCGAAGGGCACGACCGTCGTCTGCACGTGCGGAGCGAAGAGCTTGAGCACGAGGTAGGCGGTGGTCATCGTGCCCGGCACCGCGATGTGCGCCTTCTTGACCTCCGACAGCGTCATCGTCCGGTTGGCGATGAGCATCGGGCCATAGCCGTCGCCCACGCTGCCGCCGCTGGGCATGAGCGCGTAGTTGTCCTGTATGTACGGATAGGCGTGGAACGAGATCGCGGTGACGTCGTACACGCCCTGCATGGCCTTGCGGTTCAGCGTCTCAATGTCGCAAAGCGTGTGGTCGAACTTCAGGCCCGGAACGCGGACCTTGTTCGTCGCCAGTCCGTAGAACATGAAGGCGTCGTCGGAGTCGGGACTGTGCGCGACCGTGATGGTGCGGGTTTTCGGCGATGATGCGGTACTGCTGGGCATAGTTTTCGAAATGGAAGAGGTTCGGGCGGCCTCTGGAAAAGTTGCCAGTTGTCAGTTGCCGGTCGTAGGCAGCTGAAAGCGCGACAATTGCTAACTTACAACTTAGAACCTACAACTGCGGACAGTTCTTTCGCGGCGCCCGCCGCGCACATCACCTTCATCACTTCCGCAAATACAAATGGATAGAGTCCGAATCGCGCGGCTTGTGCAACGCCGCCTTGCGCCAGCATCGCGAGCCATCCCAGCCCTCCGGCAAAGATCGCGAACTCCGCTACGACGGCAGCCACGGCGAAGCGGACGAAATTCTTCGAACCGCGCTCGGCAATGAATCCCGCCAGGAACGCGGCAAACGGATAGGCAAGCAGATAGCCCCCGGTCGGACCGAGCAACTGCGCGATGCCGCCCGGGCCCACGCTGAACACCGGCAAGCCCATTGCACCCTCGGCCAGATACAGCGCCAGCGCCGCAAAACCGCCGCGGCTGCCCAGAGCCAGGCCCACGATCAGCACGCCCAGGTTCGCCAGCGTCAGCGGAACCGGGGTGAACGGCAGCGGCAGCGACAGCCGCGCGCACAGGGCGACGAACACGCTCGCTCCCACCACCAGCGCGATCTTATGGGCCGTGCTGACGGGCCGAACTTGCGCGACTGCCTGGGCCGAATTCGACATGCTTGCGCTCCTCAGGAGTGCTTATGAATCTCCTCGTGCTCGTCCGGCTTTGCTTTCTTCATGTGCCGCCGCACTCTTATGTAGGAAGCCAGTGCGACCCACACCAGCGCCACGAACGACAGCACCAGGATGCCGTACAGTACCTTGATCTGCACTGCGAGACAGGATAACAGAAGAAGGGCGTTGGGCTTCAGGCTTTGGGCGTTAGGAAATTCCAGTTGATCCACAAACTCCCTAACGCCGAATGCCCAAAGCCTTATTTTTGCGCCATCGCCTTTTCCACTTCCTCCGCCGTGCGCGGCAGTCCTTCGGTCAGGCGCACCAGCTTGCCGTTGGGGTCCACCCAGAACAGGTCTTCGATGCGCACGCCGAGGTTTTCCTCCGGGATATAAATCCCCGGCTCAATGGTGAAGACCATTCCTTTTTCGAGCGGCTTGCTCACGTCAAGCGGATCGTGGACTTCGAGTCCGACACCGTGGCCGAGACCGTGGATGAAGTACTGGCCGAGCGGCTTGCCGCTTTTGTCCTTGCCGTGCGTGTCGAAATAATCGCGCACGATCTTGACCAGCGAATCCGGGCCGTTGCCGCCCAGCGTGGATTTGCCCGCTTGGAACGCATCGATCGCCGCCTGCTGACCGGCGAGAACGATGTTGTAGATCTCGCGCTGGCGCGCGGTGAAATGTCCATTGGCGGGCAGGCTGCGCGTGATGTCCGACGCGTACATCGAAAATTCGCCGGCAACATCCATCACCACGATGTCTCCGTCGTTGATCGGCTGGCTGTTGGCGGAGTAGTGCAGCACGGTCGAGTCGAAGCCGCTGCCGACAATCGGCGCGTAGGCCGGGCGTTCGCAGCCCGCTTTCATGAACTCGTACGTCATCAGCGACTGGATGTCGTGCTCGTTCAGTCCAGGCTTGGTCGCCTTCATCGCCGCCGCGTGCGCCGCCATGGAAGCGCGCGTCGCTTTGCGGATGAGTTCGATCTCGGCGGCATCCTTGATGGCGCGCAACTGCCCAATCAGCGGGCGCACGTCGCGTGGAAAAACCTGCGTGACGCGCCGCAGCCACTCGACGGGTGCGTCCGCGAGCCTGCCCTGATTCACCCACAGCATCGTGCCGCGCGGCGCGAGGCGCGTGATCTCCTCATCCAGTTCGCCGAGCGTGAGCACGCGCGCGAAGCCGGTACGCTCGGCCAGTCCGGGATCGCCGGGGCCGTTGCGCTTGCCGGTCCAGCGCTCCTGCGGGCTGTGCGCGGGCAGCAGCAGGACTTCCGAATAGGGACGCGCTTCCGGACGCGCCTCGGCCGGCATTTGTGCGTACATCGGATCGCTCGGGTTGATGGCGGGCGCGATCAGCACCGCCGCGCCGGGATCGGTCAATCCGGTGAGGTAATAGAACTCGTTCGCCTGGCGGAAGCCGTTGACCGCGTCGCCGGCGGCTTCCTCGGTGTTGGCGAAGACGAGGACGAGCCCGTTCTGGGCTTTCTTGGCGAGCGCTTCGCGGCGGGCGCGATAGTCGGCGTTGG
>DAISJI010000117.1:0-7267 GCA_036821585.1 Terriglobales bacterium | reverse complement strand
CCCCCATGTCGGCCCGTAACTCCTTTCCGGCGGCGATTTTGCAAGCAACTCCTTTGAACCCGGGGATTTGCCCGCAAAATCCCAAGGGGGCACCCCCACCCGTTACCTTTCTCGACAACTTTTCATGTGATTTCTTCGCCGAAAAAGCCCGGGTTACCCGGGCTTATTTCGTTGATTCCATTGAGTCGTCAAAAAAACTAGCGATTAATACACTGCTTGCACATAACGGCCCGGTTACTAGCGAAGTCTCAGCGGCAAGCAAAAGCCCGACCGTTTCCAGTCGGGCCTTGAGCCTTACGCCTTATGCCTTGCGCCTACTACATGTCGAACTGCTCCGGATGGAGCGATGCGTCCGACTTGACGATGATCGTCTTGCCGGTCAACTCCTCGAGATCGTTCAGCCAGCGCGCGTTGTTGCCCTTGAGCGCTTTCGCCACTTCGGGGTTCACGCGCAGCATGATCTCGTGGCCTTCCAGGTGGCGGCGCATCTTCTTCATCTCGACATAGATTTCGTTGCAGACCGTCTCCACCGACTTCACCAGGCCGGTGCCGGTACAGATCGGGCAGGGTTGGCCCAGGGTGCGCTCCAGCGAGTGCTTGACGCGCTTGCGGGTGATCGCCACCAGTCCGAAATCGTTGAACTGGAGAACCTTCGACGGAGCGCGATCGCCCTTGAGCGCTTCTTCCAGCGCCAGCATGACCTTCTGCCGGTTCCTGCGTTCGTCCATGTCGATGAAGTCGATCACGATGATGCCGCCCAGGTCGCGCAGCCGGATCTGGCGGACGATCTCGTTGATCGCATCCACGTTGGTCTTGACGATGGTGTCTTCCAGGCGCGTGGTCTTGCCGACATACTTGCCGGTGTTGACGTCGATGGCGACCAGCGCCTCGGTCTGGTTGATCACGATGTAGCCGCCGCTCTTGAGCCACACCTTGGACTTGAGCGCCTTGTTGATCTCGTCCTGGATTCCGAACTGCTCGAAAAGCGGCGTTTCCTTGGTGTAAAGGCGGACGCGCCGCACCAGGTTGGGCTGGAAGCGGTTGACAAAGCGCAAAATGCGCTCGTACTCGGCTTCGTTGTCCACCCAGACGTGACTGAAATCCTCGTTGAGCAGGTCGCGCAACAGGCGCTCGACCAGGTTGAGGTCGTGATAGATCAGCGCCGGCGACTTGGAAGTATCGGCGCGGGTCTTGATCTCGTTCCACAATCCCTTGAGGAAGCGGATGTCCTGGCGCAGGTCTTCTTCGCTGACGTTCTCGGCGGCGGTGCGCACGATGAAGCCACCGTGCCCGTCCCGTTCGGCGGAGACGATCCGCTTCAGGCGCTGGCGCTCTTCGTCGCTGGCGATCTTGCGCGACACGCCGATGTGGTTGACGGTGGGCATAAACACCATGAATCGGCCGGGCAGCGCGATGTGGCTGGTGATGCGGGCGCCCTTCTTGCCAATCGGCTCCTTGGCGATCTGCACCAGGATTTCCTGGCCTTCCTTGAGGATGTCGCCGATCTGCACCTGCTGGCGCTGCATGGAAACGCGCTGGTGAGTGCGGCGTCCGCCACGGCGTCCACGCTGGCGGTCGAATCCGGGGCCCGGCGCCGGAAGCTGGGTACGCTGCTGGAAGCCGGCGGTGCCGCTTGGTCCGCGCAGCTCGGCGCTGGTTCCCTCGCCTTCCTCGCCCTCTTCCGCTTCCTCGGCATCGTCGTAGCCGTTGCCGTTTTCGTCGGCTTCGTAGCCTTCGAGCGCTTCCTCCTGATCGGTCTCCTTGACGGCTTCGGTCAGCATTTCGCCAACCGGTTCGCCGTTCACCGAGGCGGCCAACGGCTCCAGTGTTTCCTCTTCCAGTTCTTCGAAATCGGCGACATCGTCGTGTTCCCCGAAAGTCGGCAGGTCGGCTTCCTCTTCCTCGATCAATTCCTCTTCAATGGAGCCGTGCGGGGTGGCACTAAAACCCGGCACATGCCGGCCCAGGTGCGTGGCTTCCTCCTGCTCGTGCGTCGCAGAGGCCGATTCCGCCATCGTGTCGGACTCGGCGGAGGCATGGACGTCATGCGTTTCGGTGAGCGGTTCCTCGGCAGCGGGCTGCGCATCCTCGGTAGGGACCTCGGCGCGCGTCGCCTCCACGCCGCCAAACACGGTGGCGATGTTCATCTGGTCGAGGCGCACCTGTTCGTTCGGCTGCTCCGGCTCGTGATAGGGCTGGTAGCGCGTTTCACGAAAGGCGTGCGTGTCTTCCAGTTTTTCCGCTACCGGTTGCGCAGCCTCGGTGACCGGTGTCTCGATGACGGAGGGCTCGTGCGCAACGTGCTGCTGCTCGAAGCGGTCGGCAGGGGCCGCGAAATGATCAGCCTCACCTGCCTGCGGCGACGCTTCCGGCTCGGCGTAAGGCGGCGTTGCGACCTGCGCCTCGTGCTTGACCTCATCGTGCGCGCTGGCCGGCTGAACCGCAGGCGGCGGCGCTGAATGGGCGAACCGCTGATACTTGGAGATCGACTCGCCCGGCAAAAGGATCGGCTGGTAGCCCGGCGGCGGACCATAGGAGTCGCGGTCCGGACGCTGCGGCCGCGGTTCGCGGGGCTGCTCGCGAGGCTGCTCGTGCGATTCGCGCGGCGCTTCTTCCGTGCGGGTGACCTTGTCGTCGGAGAACGGACGGCCGCGGCGTCCACGGCGGCCGCGACGTCCGCGCCATCCACCGCGATCTTCGCGATCGCCGGGAGCTGGCTGCGCAGGACGCGGTGCAGCCGCGGCTTCGGGCTGCCGCTGCTCCTCGTCGAAGCCCTCCGGGCCCTCGAATACGGTAGGCGGGCCGGCGGGCGGCGATGGCTGGTGGTTATGCGTGAAGTAGGCTTCGGGTTCGACGGGCGCGGCTTCCACCCGCTCCTGGCGCTCCGGCCGGGAGGGCCGTTCCGGACGGTCCGGACGTTCCTGGCGCTCCGGACGATCGAACGAGCGCGGCTCACGCGCCGGCGGCGGCACGCGAATCGCTTCGACCTGCTCGTCCTCGTCCTCTAATTCGAGAAAGTCGGATACATAAAGAAACGCGTCCCGCTCCAGGCCGACGTCGACAAAAGCCGACTGCATACCCGGCAGTACGCGTGTGACCCGGCCCTGGTAAATCGAGCCGGCGAGTGTGTATTCGTTCTCGCGTTCGAAATAGATCTCGGCGAGTAAGTCGTCTTCGTTGACTGCCACCTTGGTTTCATGGGGCGTCAAGGAAACGAACATTTCTTTCGACATGCTTGCTCCGGTCCAGGTGTGGTTCACACACCCGTAATCACCGGGCGAACAAATGAGGGTCGAACCCAGGAAGGTGAACAGCGGAGTGCACACCCACACCCCGTCGCGCGCAAAAACGGCGTGCGCCCGGGACCCCGCCAGCGCGCGAACGGAAATCTCCGTCTCGCTTCCGGCTTAACGCGATACCGGTTGGTATCCGTTGGTGTTGCTGTGGATGTCTATGCACCTGCTGTGTGGCACCTGCAACCCGGACGATGCTGCGTTCCGGGTTCTTCACGGGGTGTGACCGCTCTCTCCAGGTTCACCCTGAAGGGGGCCGTTACCCGCCCCGCGATGTTGTAGCACCCGGCTGGAACTCCCGCTGCGCGTCTTCGCTGCAGAAGAGGCGTTCCGCGCCTGGTGCCTGCTGGATCCTGTTCCGGTCCCTCAATGTTGACCGGCGCCTGCCCCCGTATCGTGGGGGCCATCGTTCTTGAAAACCGCTCGCGCCGTTTCTTCCTCCGTGTACTGCGGCGCGGCACAACTATCAATTCGGGTGTCCGCTAGTTGACGAACCGGCGCATGCGGATATTCATCACCAATCCCAGCGCCAGGAACGTGAACAGCACGGACGAGCCGCCATAACTCATCAGCGGCAAGGGGATACCTGTGACCGGCATAAAACCGACCACCATGCCGACGTTGACCAGGATGTGGAACGTCAAAACGGCCACCACACCCATCACGACAAACGTGCCGGCTCTGTCCGGCGCCGTCTGTGCGTTATGGACCAAACGCATCAGCACTGCAAAGTATAGCAGCAAGACAGCGATCGCCCCGAGGAATCCATGTTCCTCGGCAAAGGCGGCAAAGATGAAGTCGGTTTGAGGGACCGGGAGGAAAGACCCCTGAATCTGGCTTCCCTGCAACGTTCCCTTCCCCCAAAGGCCACCCGAGCCGACCGCAATCAGCGACTGGATCACCTGGTACCCGGAGCCGTGGTAGTCCTCTTCCGGCGCGGTAAAGCTGGTCAGGCGCTCGCGCTGGTAGGGCTTCATGAAGTGATAAGCGACCGGCAGCATCACCGCGCCCAGGAGCATGATGGCGACCGCGTGCTTCCATTTGAGACCGCCCAGAAACAAGCCCATGACGGCGATCGGAACGTAGGTCAAAGAGGTGCCCAGGTCCGGCTGTTTGAGGACCATCAGCATGGGAATGCCGACCAGCGCCCCGATCTTGACGATGTCGCTCAGTTCGCACTCGCCCCGCCGGTCTTCTGCCCAGTACTTGGCGACGGCGAGGATGAGGATGAGTTTGACCCACTCCGACGGCTGGAAATGCATGCCGGCGCCAATCCTGATCCAGCGGCGCGCGCCCAGGTACTTCTGCCCGAACACCAGCACCGCCACTAGCGCGAGGAGGGCGGCGATGTACATCCAGGGGACAGCGTCGATCAGCACGTGATAGTTGATCCGGCTGACCACGAGCATGGCCACGAGGCCGCCCAGGATCCAGTACACCTGGCGGACGTGCGATCCGGCAAACTTGGTGCCAAAGGTGGCGGAATAGATTTCGATGACGCCGGCAGCGCAGATGGCCATGACAAACAGCATCAGCAGCCAGTCGAAGTCGCGGAATGAGATGTAGCGTTTCAAATCAGTTGCCAGTTGTCAGTTGCCAGTTGTCAGTGCACGGCCGCTGCTATCGGGGCGCTCAGCTTCACTTTGAATCTTCCTGCCTTCAGACGCTCGCCGTCGCCGTCGGGATCAGGATCGCCCCAGAAGCCCGCCATCTCGAACTCAGTTGGCAGTTGCCGGTTGCCAGTTGCCAGTTGGCGCCGGTGCGAATGAAGCGACCTATCAACAGCAGACTTGAATTTCGTCGCAATCTCTGCGCGCTCGGAGGCCGGGACTAATCCCGTATCCGATTGCATCGCGGCCAGCACGGCAGCCGATGCTGCCGGCAGTTTCTCCAATCCCGGCGCGGCCGCCGCGCGATACAACGTCTGGTCCTTGGTCTTGGCTCGTTGTTTATCGACGAACGCCTTGACCACCTGGGCGGCGATGCGGGCGGCAAATTGTCCGTGCTCGCCGCCTTCAAACAAAACGCAGACCACCAGGTCGGGATCGCGCCGCGGCGTGGCGCCCACAAACCACGCGTTGTCGTTCATGGACTTGCTGTACCCGAGCTTCCGTGCCAGATCATTGCTCATGGTCTGGGCGCTGCCGGTTTTGCCGGCGAAGTCGATGCCGTCGAGATGGGCGCTGTTCGCCGTACCCTGCGGCGTCGGCACCAGCGCCATCGCGTCGGTAATGGTGTCCCAGTTTTCCTTGCCGATGTCGAACTTGGTTTCATTCACCAGCATCGACGCCTGCTGCAAGCCATACCGGGAAAGCTCTTCCGGAAAGGCGACATGCGGCTTTTCCAGGACGCCACCCATCATGATTCCCGAGATCGCGCGCATGAGCTGAATTGGGGTCACGGCGACGGCGCCCTGGCCGATACCGACGGAGATCACTTCGCCCGCGTACCATTTTTGCTTCTGGGTACGGATTTTCCACTCTTCCGAAGGCATCACGCCGCTCATTTCGTGCGGCAGATCGACGCCGGTGCGCTGGCCGATGCCGAGCATGGTCGCATACTGCGCGATCTTGCCGATGCCCAGCCGTTCGGCGAGGGTATAGAAGAAGACGTCGCACGACTGGTAAATGGCCATCGAGGCGCCCACAATGCCATGGGCGCGGTGTTCGGCGGCCACCCAACACTTGTAATAGCGCCCAAAGAAGGTTCCCCCGCCCTGGCAGTTCACGTGCATGTTCTGGGAGATGCCCTCCTGCAAGCCGGCGAACGACATGATGATCTTGAAGGCCGAGCCCGGCGCCAGTTGCGCCTGGATTGCCTTGTTCATCAGCGGGTGGCCCTCGTCGTTGACCAGGCGGCTCCATTCGTCGCGCTTGATGCGCACCGCGAAGGCGTTGGGATCGAATGCCGGGCGGCTGACCAGCGCGAGGATTTCGCCGTTCTTCGGATTCATGGCGATGATCGCGCCCGTCTTGTCGGCCATGGCGGTCTCGGCGGCGATCTGAAGATCGAGATCGACGGTCAGTTTGAGCTGCTTGCCGGCAATCGCCGGCGTTTCGTCGAGGCGGCCGACTTCCTTACCGCGGCTATTCACCAGCGCGCGCCGCGAACCGTTCTTCCCCATCAGGATGCTGTTGTAAGTAAACTCCACGCCGTCTTTGCCGACGATATCGCCTGGCTGATAGAGATCCCACTCCGGGTGGTTCAGCATTTCGTCGCTGACCTCGCCCACGTATCCGATCAGGTGCGCCATGAAGCCGTTGCGCGGATAGAGGCGGCGGTGCGCCATGATCGTGTCCAGCTCGGGTAGCTCGTTGCGATGAGCCTCAATGAACGAAGCTTCGTCAGGCGTGATGTCGTCCTTGAGGAAGATCGGCTGGTACTGGGGCGCGCTGGCAAACTTCTTGATGCGGTCGCTGACCTCGGCGGGGTCCATGTGCAGGCCTTCGGCAATGGCGGCGACGTCCTTCTGCAGGTCGCGGGGCTGGTCGCGCAACAGCAGGGCGGAGAACGACGGGTAGTTGTCGACGAGGATGCGGCCCTCGCGATCAAGAATTTTGCCGCGCGGGGCGAGGATGGGAACGTTGCGAATGCGATTCTTTTCCGCGAGCTGCGAGTAATAGTCGGTGCCCACTACCTGCAGGCGCCACAAGCCGAAAGCGAGAACCAGGAATACGCCGAGGATGCCGTACTGGACAGCGGTGAGCCGAATCTGCGGAACTTTTTCTTCGCGCCCGAAAGTCATAAAGCCCTGAGCATCTGCTTACGATGAGATGCCGCGCCACCGCTGGAATTGGGGTCCTGAATGCATTCAGTATAGCTGTTTGCAGACAGGCCGGAGGTCACTCGAAGGCGTATATTTTGCCTGCGAAAGATCAAGAAGTTCGCCGCATTGGAACCACAAGAATCAGAAATAACATCACGTCCGCTGCCGGAACTTGTCCAGAACCGCGAACAACAGCACCGCCAGCAGC
>DAISJI010000116.1:3009-7281 GCA_036821585.1 Terriglobales bacterium | reverse complement strand
AGCGTAATGA
Source organism: Terriglobales bacterium (assembly GCA_036821585.1). GTDB lineage: Bacteria > Acidobacteriota > Terriglobia > Terriglobales > Acidobacteriaceae > DAISJI01. The sequence goes on along the minus strand of DAISJI010000116.1, from coordinate 7,271 downwards.
CTGAACTGAAGAGAAAAGACGAGGAGCTTACGACGGCCGATCTGGCGAGCTCCGACATTCCACCCAAACAGCCCGCCGGATCCATGCTGGTGAAAGTCCAAGAGCCGGATACTTTGGATAGTGCGGCTGCAGTTTCAGGGCCCGTACCCTTGTTTTCCGAATCGGAGATGACTGATTTCCGGTCGCGGTGGAGCATCGTACAGACTGGTTTCGTGGACGAACCGCGCCGGACGGTCGAAGGCGCCGACAAGCTGGTAGCTTCGGTGATGCAGCGACTCGCGGAAGGTTTCGCCAACGAGCGCTCGGGCCTGGAAAAGCAGTGGGACCGCGGCGACAGCGTGTCCACGGAGGACTTGCGGTTGGCCTTACAGCGCTATCGTTCCTTCTTTGACAGATTGCTGAAACTGTAAGGGCGAACACGCTTTCGGACAGTGACAACACAGCTCGTTGTGAAAAGTGCGCAATTTTGAACCGTCAACTCGATTGGGAAAACAGTATTGTGCAACGCAATTGAACGCGGCCTCTAGAGGCTGATCTCGTGCCCTCCCTCAAGCCGGCAGAGCAGACGTCGCCAGAATAAGCCGCGCCGCATCACCCTGGACGATCGCGACGACCGTCCCACGGGATGGATGCCGGCCGGCGATACGCTGCTGTTCGAATCGAACCGTAACGGAACCTGGGATGTGTTCCGGCAGCGGCTGGAAGCGGCCGACGCCGAGCAGGTCGCCGGTGGGCTGGGGGAGCAGTTTGCGGGGCAGAGCGCGCGGTGGCCAGCCTCGCCGGGCTTGAGCCTGTCACCTAATAACGATAGGATTCCTACGAGGTCTCCCCTTTGATCGAACTCGCGCCCTCCATCCTCTCCGCCGACTTCGCGCGCCTTGGCGAACAGGTGCATGCCGCCGAGGAAGGCGGCGCGACCGTCCTCCACGTGGACGTGATGGACGGCCACTTCGTGCCCAACATTACGATCGGGCCGCCGGTGGTGAAGTCGCTGCGCAAGGCCACCCAGGTGCCGCTCGATTGCCACCTCATGATCGAGGACCCGGACAGGTACATTGCCGATTTCGCCGCCGCCGGCGCCAATTGGATCAGCGTCCACCAGGAAGCTTGCGTCCATTTGCACCGCACGCTCGAGAGCATTCGTCAGCACCAGTGCCGCGCCGGGGTAGTGATCAATCCGGCGACGCCCGTGGACACCCTGCTCGAAGTGCTGGATATGGTGGACTTCGTCCTGGTGATGTCGGTGAATCCGGGCTTTGGCGGGCAGAAGTTCATCCCCGGCACTTTGCATAAAATCTCGCGCCTGGCCAAGCTGCGCGCCGACCGCAACCTGGCCTTCCGTATCGAGGTGGATGGCGGGGTCGGGCTGGATACGGTTCAGCAGGTGGTCCGCGCCGGAGCGGAAATCCTGGTAGCGGGCAACGCGGTCTTCGGCAAGGGCGACCCGAAGACGAACGCGCAGGCGCTGCTCAAGGCCGCCTTCGACGCGACGCTGCAGCGGGTATAGTCGCACGGCTTAAGGCGGTAAGAAATAAGGGCCGCAAGAACATCCTTCCCGTTCGTTCCGGGTTAAGGATGCTGTAGTGGAATTCCGGCCGATTGCGGCAGGTCCGGTCCTAATTTCCTGTAGAATTTAGCTACCCTTTCCGAAAGCAGTTGAGGTACCAAATGCGACGTTTTGTCTTTCTGGTTGTCCTGGCGCTGATGGTGACCGGGTTTGCCGGTTGCCATAAGAAAAAGGTGACCAACCCGCTGGCCAACGTGGGTTCCAAACAGCCCGACAAGGTGCTGTTCGACCGCGCCATGGACATGATGAAAAAGAACCGTTGGGACCAGGCGCGCCTGGTATTGCAGACGCTGATCAACACCTACCCGGATTCGGAATACATCGCGCGCGCCAAGCTGGCGGTCGGCGACAGTTGGTACGCCGAAGGCAGCTCCAGCGCGCTGGCACAAGCTGAGAACGAGTACCGCGACTTCGCGACCTTCTTCCCCAATATGCCGGAAGCGTCGGAAGCGCAGATGAAGATCGCCAACATCCATTACCGCCAGATGGAGAAGGCGGACCGCGATTACACCCACGCCAAGCGCGCCGAGGAAGAGTACCGGACGATGCTCACGCAGTATCCGGACAGCCCGCTCGTCGGGCAGGCCAGGGATCGGCTGCGCGAAGTGCAGGAGGTGCTGGCCGAGCGCGAGTTTCTCATTGGACGTTTTTATTTCCTGCGCGAATCGCTGGTGGCGGCCGAGGCGCGGTTGCAGACCATCGTCGATGCATACCCGCTGTTCAGCGGGTCCGATGAAGCGCTGTTCATGCTCGGTCAGATCTACGAACAACAGGCCAACACGATTCGAAATTCACAGCTCAAGGAAGCCCAGAAGGGCGAGCTCATCCGGAAGTGGACGAGCAAGGCGGCGGCTGCGTATTCGCGGCTGATCACGCGCTATCCGGTGACCGACCGCGCGGGCGACGCCAAGGCGCGTTTGCAGTCTCTGAACCGGCCGGTCCCGACCCCGACGGCGGAGGCCATTGCGCGGAACAAGGCGGAAGAGGATAGCCGCGAGGAACTGGGCCGCATGGGGCGCTTCAAGCTGATACTGCACAGGCACCCCGACATGGCGCCTACTTCCAAAGTAGGCGAGCCCACGCTGGTGGACGCGAAACAGACCAGCGCTCCGGCATTGGTGAAGGAACATACTGAGGACCTGATGGCCGCCGTCGCCGGAGTGCCCCTGCCCAGCGAAGTGAAGGCAAGTAACGCCGTGAAGTCTGCCAATGCGCCGGCCAGCCAGGTGCCCGCACCTGCGCAGACGGACGCCCCGCCAGGCATCGGTGAATTACCGACCCTTCCGGAGGGCGCCAACGCCGGCAGCAACCGGGTGGAAGCACAGCCGGGAGGCCAGAGTATCCCGGGCGCAAACCAGCCACCGCCAAGCAACGAGCCGCCACCAGTTGCGCCGCCCCAGGTCAACGAGGCAGCCGGAAGTCAGCCGGCCGCGACCACTGCCAAGCCCGCCGACAAGGTGAACGAGAAGGAGGCGTCGTCGAGCAAGCTGAAGAAGAAAAAGGGTATCAGGAGAATTATTCCGTTCTAAGCGGACCGGCAGTTACCCGGGGCCCTGCCCTTTTCAGCAGGGCCTTTTCATTTTGGTCCTGGTCCTTCCCGAAAACCCACGTCCGGCATGCAAAGGGCCGCTCTGCGGTTGACTTGCAGGCCGAATCACAGTAACTTTCAAGCCACGTTTTCCCACCGTGACGAGGCATCTGTGCCACTTAAAGTCCTGCTCGCCGACGACAACATGACCGCACAGCGGATGGGTTCGAAAATCCTCACCGACGCCGGCTACCAAGTCATTGCCGTAAGCAATGGGGCGGCCGCGATCAAGAAGATCGCTTCCGAAAAGCCGGAACTGCTGATTCTCGACGTTTACATGCCCGGCTACAGCGGGTTGGAAGTGTGCGAGAAGGTGAAGAACGACCCCTCAACGGCGCAACTGCCGGTCATCCTGACGGTCACCAACATGGAGCCGTTCAACCAGCAGGATGGGACTCGCGTACGCGCCGACGGCGTGTTGATCAAGCCATTTGAGGCCACCGACCTTCTTGCCGTGGTGCAGAAGTTCGAAACGAAATCGGCCAAGGCCGCGACGGCGGAGTACGCACAGACCGTCAAGATGAAGTTAGTCGAGGAAATCAAGGACGCCAGCTACGAAGAGTGGAAGTCCGAGGCATCGGACGAGCCGGACGCGCAGAAAATGCAAGTGTCGGACGAGATGGCGTCAGCCCCGGCGCTCGGATTCGACGAGACGCCTTCCCAGCCCGCGCCCCAGCCGGTGCCCCTGGAAGAACCGGCGGCGCCTGCCTCGGCCTTTGCGGTGGACGCACCGGCATTTGGCGCGGAAGCGGACACCGCTTCTGCCTTCGATGCCACACCGGCGCCGATGGAGTGGGAGCCGAGCAGCGCCGCGTCGCCCGTGGAGAGCGCTCCTCTGCCGGAAGCTCCGGCTGAAATTGCACCGCCGGCGGAGTTGGAGTTTACCTCCGCGCCGCAAGTCGGTGAAGTCAAGATTGAGCGGGCTTCCGAGTTGGAGGTGACATCTTCGACGGGCGATATCGTGGTTGCGCAGGATCCGGCGCTGGTCACCAACGCCGACGAAATGTCGCAGTTTGCCACTTCGGTTGGCGTCGAGAATCCGGAAGAGATCGTGGTCGGAATCGCGATGCCCGGATTGACGGGGGCCGAAGAACCTCCCGCGCCCGC
>DAISJI010000116.1:0-2909 GCA_036821585.1 Terriglobales bacterium | reverse complement strand
TGTAATATCGTCGTTTACCCTTGTCTTTCGAATTCCATCCGATATGCCGCACGAATTGCCAAAATCGTACGAGCCGGGCGCGATTGAGTCGCGCTGGGCCGAGTACTGGGTCCGCGAAAAGCTCTTTCACGTTGTTGCGCCGAAGTCCGCCGACGCCGCCAACACTTTCACCATCCTGTTGCCGCCGCCCAACGTAACCGGCGCGCTCCACATGGGACACATGCTGGAGCACACCGAGAGCGACATCATCGTGCGCTGGCGCCGCATGCTGGGCCAGCCGGCGCTGTGGATCCCCGGCACCGATCATGCCGGCATCGCCACCCAGATGCTGGTGGAACGGCAACTCGCCAGCGAAGGAATCAATCGGCGGCAACTGGGCCGCGAAAAATTCCTCGAGCGGGTCTGGCAGTGGCGCGAGCACTACGGCGGCACCATCCTCAAGCAGATGAAGCGGCTCGGCACCTCGGTGGACTGGGACCGCGAGTACTTCACCATGGACGAGCGGCTCTCGCGCGCGGTGAAGGAAGTGTTCGTCCGGCTCTACGACGAGGGGCTGATTTATCGCGGCAATTACATCGTCAACTGGTGCCCGCGCTGCGTGACCGCCATCAGCGACCTCGAGGTGGTGCACGAGGAGACGCAGGGCAAGCTGTGGCAGATCAAGTATCCGATCTGCGGAAGCGACGAATTCATCACCGTGGCCACCACGCGTCCGGAGACGATGCTGGGCGATACGGCGGTGGCGATCAACGAGGCGGACGCGCGCTACCAGCATCTTCACGGCAAGAAGGTCATGCTGCCGCTGATGAACCGCGAGATTCCGATCATCCTCGACAATCTCGCGCAGCCGGAATTCGGAACCGGCGCCGTGAAAGTCACGCCTGCCCACGATCCCAACGATTACGAAGCGGGCTTGCGCCATGACCTGCCGCAGATCGTGGTCATGGACGAGTTCGGGCGCATGAACGAGCAGGCCGGTAAGTACGCCGGGCTCGACCGCTACGAGGCGCGCGAGCGCGTGGTGCACGACCTCGAAGCCCAGGGGTTGCTGGTCGGAACCAAGGACCACGTGATCCCGCTCGGCAAATGCCAGCGCTGCAAGACGATCGTCGAGCCGCGGCTTTCCACGCAGTGGTTCGTGGCGGTGAACAAAGAGCCGGCCAGCGGCGGCCTGAGCATGCAACGGGCGGCAACCAAGGTGGTCGAAGACGGCGCGCTGCGCTTTACGCCCGAAAACTACAAGACGATCTACCTGCAATGGATGGAGAACCTGCACGACTGGTGCATCTCGCGGCAGTTGTGGTGGGGACACCGCATCCCAGCGTGGCACTGCGCGCAATGCCGGACAATCAACGTCGCCCGCGAGATGCCCGAAAAATGTAACCATTGCGGGAGCGCCAGCCTGGAGCAGGACCCCGACGTGCTCGACACGTGGTTTTCCTCGGCCTTGCTGCCATTCACCACGCTGGGCTGGCCCGACAACACGCCTGACCTGCGCGCCTTTTACCCGAACACGCTGCTCATCACCGGCTTCGACATCCTGTTCTTCTGGGTGGCGCGCATGGTGATGATGGGCTGCCACTTCATGTCGTCGCCGCACCGGCCGACGCCGGTGCCTGCTGGTCGCGATGCGCTTGCCGAATCCGTGCCTTTCCGCGAGGTGTACATCCACGCCCTGGTACGCGACGCCGAGCGCCAGAAGATGTCGAAGACCAAGGGCAACGTGATGGACCCGATCGAGGTGATCGAGAAGTACGGCACTGACGCGACGCGCTTCACCTTCGCCGCGCAGGCCGCCCCCGGCACCGACATCGCCTTCAACGAGAGCCGCACCGAGGGCTATCGCGCTTTCGCCAACAAGATCTGGAACGCCGCGCGCTTCATGTTCATGAACCTGGATCGCGCGGAACAAAGCGGCGCCTTCAGTCTTTCCGAATTCCTAAAGACTGTCATCCTGAGCGAGGATGCGGCAACAGGGAAGGAAAGCGGTGTCATCCTGAGCGAGGATGCGGCAAACAACCAGCGCCCGCAGTTGGCGCGGGTTGCCGCATCCGAGTCGAAGGACCCCTACTCCGGCGCAGGAGTTCAAGGCTTCGCCCCCGCCACCCTCGAAGACCGCTGGATTCTTTCGCGCTTCAACCGCGTTACTGGCGAAGTGAACGACGCGCTCGCGACTTACCGCTTCCACGAAGCCGCGCACGTGATCTACGACTTCTTCTGGGGCGAGTTCTGCGACTGGTATATCGAGCTCGTCAAGGCGCGGTTAAACTCCGACGACAAGTCGACCGTCGCCCGCGCCTGCGCAAACCTGGTGGCGCTGTTCGAGGCGTCTCTGCGGCTGCTCTCGCCGATCATGCCCTTCATCACCGAGGAGATCTGGCACGCGATTCACGACGGAAATCCACCGTTGAAGTCGATTGCGCTGGCGGCGTATCCACGGGCGAACGAGAAACAAATCGACGCGGCCGCCGAAACCGAGATGGCCATCCTGCAGGACCTCATCGTCAGCGTGCGCAACGTACGCGCCGAGCTGAAGGTGGAAACACGGGCCATGGTGCCGATCCACGTTCACGCGGGCGCTGACGTGCGGCGCATCGTCGAACAAAATCGTGGCGCGGTGGAAAAGCAGGCCAACGTTTCCGAAGTCACGTTCGTCGACGAATCGCTCGCCAAACAGCCCGGAGCCCGCACCACCGCGCGCTTTGAAGTGCGCGTGCTCTACGAAAAGCAGATCGACAAGGCGGCCGAGCGCGAACGACTCAACAAGGAACTGGCGCGCATCGAGAAGGAAATCGAAAACGCGGAGCGGCAGCTCGGCAACGAAGCGTTCCTGCGCAAAGCGCCGGCGAAAGTGGTCGAAGGCTTGCGCAAGACGCTGGAAGACCGCAAGGTAATGCGCGAAAAGAATC
>DAISJI010000115.1:0-7312 GCA_036821585.1 Terriglobales bacterium | reverse complement strand
CTGGAACAGCATCTCCTTGGTGACGCCGACCTTCTCCACGTCATGCAGCAGTGCCGCGCGGCGCACATCGTCGGCCCGCTCCGTTCCCAGGTCCAACTGCTCGGCGATCTTGTTCGCCATCAGCGAGACGCGGTACGGATGGTTCTGGCTGTACTTGTTGTCCGAAGCGATGTGCTGCAGCATGAGCAGCATGCCTTCGTAGCTCTGCCGCAGGTCGTGCATGTTGGCCTGCATGCGCTCGTACAGCGTGCCCATGAGGTACGCGGTGATCACCAGGATTCCCGCCCAGGTCACGAACTCGGCCCAGCCGTCGATGGTCAGCTGCATACCACGCGACGAGAGTATGTGAGGGTTGATCCAGGACAAAGCAAGGATCAGAACCGCGCTCGCGATGGCCGTCAGCACCGCATGTCGACGCCCGTAGAAGTATGCCGACATGATCGTCGGGATGGTGTACAGGTACAGCAACATCCGGTGCTCCGCCAATACCATGTTCACGATCAGTGCGATGGCAAACATGGCGAGCAGAAGCCACAATTCGAGATTTGCGGTGGCGATCCTGCGCCACAGCGCGGGGTGGCGCTTGACGCTAAGGCTCGCCGGGATCGGGTTAGGTGTGGACATGGCGAGTTCCCGCGTGCGTTTCCTTACTTTGCCCTGGGATGCGTGGAATCGTACACCTGAATCACGTGTTTCAGCGACAATTGCGTGTAACGCTGGGTAGTGGCCAATCGTTCGTGGCCCAGCAGTTCCTGGATCGCCCTCAGGTCCGCGCCCTCTTCCAGCATGTGGGTACCGAAGGCGTGCCGCAGCGTGTGCGGGTGCAGGTCCGGTGACAGCCCGCGCGCGATGGCGATCTGTTTCACGATGCGTCCGACGCTGCGGGTCGTCAGGCGGCCGCCGCGCAGGTTTACGGACAATGCGGTCGAGGTCTTCTTCTGATCGGCCAGCATCTTCTGCCGCACCGGTAGATAGTCGCGCATCGCCTGCGCCGCCGTGTCGCCGAACGGGACCAGGCGTTGCTTGCGTCCCTTGCCGCGGACCAGGATCGCCTCGTTCGACCAGTGGATGTCGTCCAGGTTGATCCCGACCAGTTCGGAATTGCGCAGCCCGCAGCCGTAGAGCAACTCGAAAATGACGCGGTCGCGCTCCGGGAATGGCGCCTGCTCCGGCATGCCGGCGTCGAGCACCGAGTTGATCTCCTCGATGGTCGGAACGCGCGGCAGCTTCTTCGGTAGTCGCGGCGTTGCGACCAGCGCCGCGGGATTCTGGTCGACGACGCCCCTTCGCGCCAGCCAGCGGAAGAGCGAACGCACCGCCGCCAGCGCGCGCGCCACTGACGTTTTGCTCAAGCCGCGATCGTACAAGTGCGAAAGAAAACCGCGGATCCGCAGGTGATCGATGTCGCCCAGCCCGTCTTCCGGCCCGATGTACGCAGAGAATTCCGCAAGGTCGCGTCCGTAGGCGGCCAGCGTGTGCGGCGACGCGTTGCGCTCGCGCAACGACGCCAGGAAATCGGCGACCAGCTTTTCCACTTTGTGGCTCACGCCGGTTCTCCTCCGCGCTGGCGCAGCCGCGCTCGAGGATGGCAGTTGCGGAATACGGTCTTCAGCCGGTCGAGCGCGACGTGTGTATAGATCTGCGTGGTGGAAATGTCGGCGTGGCCGAGGATGGTCTGCACGGTGCGCAAATCGGCGCCGTTCTCGACCATGTGCGTCGCACACGAGTGCCGCAGCATGTGCGGGCTGGCATGACGTCCGGCAGCGCGCGAAGCCCGGTCCACCAGTTGCCATACGCGCTGACGCGAAATGGGGCGCGCTCCCCGCGCGATGAACAGCAGTGGCGAACGGCGCTCTCCCGAAAGCAAGGGACGCGCCGCGGTCAAGTAAGCGGTCACCGCTTCGGCGGCAGCGCGGCCCAGCGGCACAATGCGTTCACGGTCGCCTTTGCCGCGGACCAGCACGTAGCCCTGCTCCAGCTTCAGGTCTTCAATTCCGACCCCAATCACCTCCGACGCTCGCAGCCCGCTCGCATACAAAAGTTCCAGCAGTGCCCGATCGCGCAGCGCGAGCGCCGCCTGCAACGCGTTGCCGGGCGTGGCCATCGATTCCACCAGCGCCGTCGCTTCCTCGCGCGAAAGAGCCTTGGGCAAAACTTTCCACTGGCTGGGCGTTTCGATATTCAGCGTGGGATCGCGGTCGATGACATTATCGAGCAGCAGGTACTTGTAGAAGTGCCGGAGCGCGGACAGTTTGCGAGCGACCGACCTTCCGTCGAGCTGGTTGGAAAACAGGCCGTTGAGAAAGCGCCGAACGTCTTCTCCACGCGCCCGCAAGAGCGGCCGCGAGGGCTTCTGACTTCCCAGCGTGGCGGCAAACTGCCCCAGGTCCCGGAGATAGGCCGTGACCGACAAGCGCGCCAGGCCTTTCTCGACCTTCAGGTAATCCGCAAAGCCCGCCAGAACTTTTTCGTTCGGTGTCGCCATGCGCTGAGCCGGATTATCGCCAGTAACTCGCGCGGCGCAGATAGCAAGCCGGGTTCCCGCCGGAATACCGCACTACGCGCGGCTTTCCGGCTGCACGGCTTGCAGGAGTTCCCGCGCCCACAGCGGACCCTGGGGACGCTCTTCGGGTTTGAAAAAACGTCGATATCGTCGAGTTCTGCAGCGCGTTCGCGCAACTGGCAAGTTATCTTCTTCCGGGCGGCGGGCGAGTAGTTGGAGCGTTGCATTGGAGGCCTTACTCACCTTCTCTTTTAGGTGCTCGGATCCGCCAATGGTGCTAAACTCCGCGGCACAATCTGTCGACAATAAGCTTGTGAATCGGAGGAGGACGGCGATGAACCTCAATTTCGTGATGCGTTATACCTATCTGCTGGCCTGGGCGGCCTTCGTGATCGCGATTATCTATCGAGCCCTGCAGATGCTCGGCATGGCTTGGGCGGAAAAACTGCCTGTGACTTCACGCGGCGTCCTGTTCCTCAGCGGATTTCTGTTTCTCGCGACCATAGCCACGGCGGCGTATTCGAAGGCGCAAGGCTCCGCAGGATCAAAGTAAAGCGGCACGGCAGCGTAGCGACTGCGGTATCAAGGCCTGCAAGGTGTTCGATATCTAGACTGGCGGTTTGACACTCCTTTCCACGGCGTCGTAACGTTGCTTTTTCACCCGACCGCGCGGAGGTCGCATGAGAAGGCTACTCGCGAACGTCGTTGTCTTCGTCTTTCTCCTCTCTCTTCCACTCGCAGCCCAGGACCTGGCTTCGTTCGAAAAGCGAATCACGGTCAAGAAGCTGCCCAATGGCCTGACGCTGATGGTCATGGAGCGGCACGAGGCGCCGGTATTTTCCGCCTACACGTTCGTGGACGCCGGATCGGCCCAGGACCCCATGGGATCGACCGGCCTGGCGCACATGTTTGAGCACATGGCCTTCAAGGGCACCGACACGATCGGCACCACCAACTGGCCCGCCGAAAAAACCGCGCTGGAGAAGGTCGAGACCGCCTACGACGCTTACCTAAAGGAACGCGAGAAGCGTGTCGGCCGCGACGAGAAAAAAGTCCAGCAGCTCGAACAGGCGTGGCAGGCGGCCATCAAGCAGGCCGACCAGTACGTCGTCCGCAACGCCTACACGCAGATCATTGAGGAGAACGGCGGCGAAGGGCTGAACGCCAGCACCGACTACGACGAGACCGTTTACTACTACTCGTTTCCGTCCAACCGGCTCGAACTTTACGCCTATCTCGAGTCGGAGCGCTTCGTCCACCCGGTGATGCGCGAGTTCTACAAGGAACGCGACGTGGTTTTTGAAGAGCGGCGCATGCGCACCGACAGCAATCCCATCGGACGGCTGATCGAGCAGTTTCTCGCGCAAGCCTTCATCGCCCATCCTTATCACCGGCCGACCGTCGGCTGGGCCAGCGACTTGCGCCGATTCTCCGCCACCGACGCGGAGCGATTTTTCCACCTCTATTACGTGCCGTCGAACATGGTGGTGTCGGTGGTGGGCGACGTGAAGACGGCAGACGTGGTTGCGCTCTTTACCAGGTACTTCAGCCGCATTCCGGCGGCGCCGCAGCCGGTCGAGGACCCGACTGTCGAGCCGCCGCAACAATCGGAGCGGCGCGTCATGCTGCGCGAGGTGTCGCAGCCGATTTACGTCGAGGGCTATCACCGGCCCGACTTCACCGATCCCGACGACCCCATCTTCGATGCCATCAGCGACATCACGTCGAACGGACGCGTCTCGCGCATGTACCGCTCGCTGGTGCGCGACAAGAAGATCGCCGCCGACGCCGCCGGATTTACCGGCATGCCGGGCAGCAAGTATCCACATCTTTTCGCTTTCTATGCCGTCCCGGCCCCGGGACACACGACGGACGAAATGCAGAAGGCCATCCGCGAGGAGATCGAAAAGCTGCGCACGCAGGACGTCACCGACGAAGAGCTCGCCATGTTCAAGACGCGCGCCCGTGCCGACCTGCTGCGCGGACTCGCCAATAATCCAGGTCTGGCCTCGCAGCTCGCGGTATTCCAGGCGCGCTTCGGCGACTGGCGCGAACTCTTCCGCCAGCTTGACCGCTACGAAAAAGTGACCAAGGCGGACATCAAGCGTGTCGCCGCACGCACATTCGTCGAGCAGAACCGTACCGTCGGCGTGATCGAAAGCACCCGGATGGCAGGCGCCGGAGCACAGCAGAAGGGAGAGCCGCAGCAATGAAAACGCGTTGGCTGGCTGTCGTACTTCTCTCGCTGTTCGCGGTTTCCACCGCAGTCGCACAAGCCGCACCCGCGGCCAAAACACCGGCTGCCAAGAGCGGCGCTGCGGCGCAAACCAAGTCTTCTGCCCCGACCACACCCGCCGCAAAACCCTGGGAAAAGATCCCGATCCCGCCGCTGGCGCCGTTTCATCCGCAGGAGCCGAAGCGTATCGAGTTGAAGAACGGCATGGTGATCTTTCTTCAGGAAGACCACGAGCTGCCGTTCATCGGCGGCTCGGCCAACGTGCGAGCGGGTTCCCGCTCCGAGCCGGCAAACAAAACGGGGCTCATTGATATCTACGGCGAAGCCTGGCGCACCGGCGGCACCAAGTCGAAGACCGGCGACCAGATGGACGACTATCTCGAAGCCCGTGCCGCGCGCATTGAAACCAGCGGCGGCGGCGCCTCGACTTCTATTTCATTCAACTGCCTGAAGGGCAACCTCGACGAGGTCTTCCCTCTTTTCCTCGAACTGTTGCGCGAACCCGCATTCCGCGAGGACAAGATCCAAATCTCCAAGCTGCAGATGAATTCTTCCATCGCGCGCCGCAACGACGACGTGGGCGGCATCGCCGGCCGCGAAGCGACGCGCCTTGCCTACGGCAAAGACAATCCGTACGCCCGGATTCCCGAATACGCAACGATCGCCGCCGTCACTCGCGATGACCTGGTGAAGTGGCACGATACCTACGTTCATCCCAACAACATCATGGTCGGCATCAGCGGTGACTTCGATTCCGCCGCGATGGAGCAGAAGCTGCGCCGGGCCTTTGAATCATGGGAGCGCGCGCAGGTACCGGGCCCGCCCGCGATCCAGTTCCACGAGCCGCAACCCAAGGTCTATTTCATCGCCAAGGAAGACGTGAACCAGAGCGAGATCCGCATGGTCAGCCTCGGCATCGAGCGGAATAACCCCGACTACTTCACCGTCGAAGTGATGAACGAAGTGCTCGGAGGGGGATTCTCTTCGCGGCTGTTCAAAGCGATTCGCACCGAGAAAGGCCTGGCCTATTCCGTGGGCGGCGGCCTGGGCGCGTCCTTCGATCATCCTGGAACCTTTAGTATCGGCATGGGAACCAAGAGCAGCAGCACCGTGGACGCGATCCAGGCACTGCGCACCGAGCTTGGCAACATGCTCACCCATCCCGCGACCGCCGAAGAAGTAAAGGAGGCGAAGGACTCGATCCTCAACCGCTTCATCTTCAACTTCGATTCCAAGTCGAAGGTGCTCGGCGAGCGCATGCTCTACGAGTTCTACGCGTATCCCGCCGACTTCCTCGAGCGCTACCGCGCCGGCATCGAGAAGACCACACCTGCCGACGTCGATCGCGTCGCGCACAAGTACATCCACGCCGACCAGTTCGCCGTGCTCATCGTCGGCAACGACAAGGAGTTCGTAAAGCCACTGAGCACGCTCGGCACCGTCACTTCCATTGACTTCAGCATCCCCGAAGGGACAGCTTCGCAACCTTCTACCGGGGTTGGGGAAGCAGCACCCGCCCAGCCCGTGCAAACCGATCCGCAAGCCAAGGCGCTGCTGGAAAAGTTCATCGCCTTTATCGGTGGCGCCGATAAGGTGAACGCAGTGAAAGCGATTCGCCAGGTTTCGAGCGCCGAACAGAACACCCCGCAGGGTACGATCGCGCTCGACACGGATACCTACACAGTCTTCCCGGACCAGTTTCACTCCATCGTTCGTACGGCCCAGTTGCCCGCCCCGATGCACGTCATCATGTCGAATGCCGGCGCATGGATGAGTCTGGAGGGCCAGGGCACGCGCGACATGCCTTCGTCCATGAAGCAGGACCGGCTGAGTTCCGTGCGCCGCAGTCCCATCCTGGTCGCGCAACATGCCGGCGAGTTCGTGGTCACCTTGGGTGATAAATCCGCCGACGGCCAGGCCATCGATATCAATGGTGCGGGCGTGAACGTCCGCTGGGTCCTCGATCCGCAGACCGGACGCCTTCTGCGCTCCAGCTTCACCGCGACCGGACAAGCGGGGCCGGTTCAACGAACCATCGAGTTCTCCGACTGGCGTCCGGCGGGCGAACTGAACCTGCCGTACAAAGCCGTGGTTCAGGAGAATGGCCAGCCGGCTGGCTCGGAGCAGATCAAGTCGTTCGAGATCAATCCGAAGATCGATCCCAAGCTGTTCGAGAAACCGAACGATACGGCGCCGCAGTAAGACGAGTAAAGCCGTTACCAGGAAGGTATGGTCGCGATAGGTATTAGCTTCTAGTTTTTTGTTCGCCTCTTTAGAATCATGAAAATAAGCCCGGGTAACCTGAGATTTTTTGGTGTGAGAATAGTGTGAAAAGATAACCAGAGAGTAATTTCTGGGACTCTGAGCACCCCACCCCCCGGTTTTCCCACAGGTCCCACAAGAAAGGCCGAAAAACGAAGAAATCCCACAGGTGCCGGTTTTGGCGGCCGAAGTTTATCAAAGAGCTAACAGCGGAGTTGCGGGAGGGGGTGCCTTGTGAGATCGCCGTCGATAAAAGGTTGCGGGCCGACATGGGGGGAGTTGCGGGCGTCCATGGGGCAACACTTTGGGAG
>DAISJI010000114.1:0-7352 GCA_036821585.1 Terriglobales bacterium | reverse complement strand
ATTCCGAGGGTATTCCGCAGTCGGTTTCCGCCCTGGTTCCCACGCAGTTATAGGTTCGAGGTCCCTATGCTTATCGTTATGCAGGCGCATGCCAGCGAAGAACAGGTGCGCGCCGTTTGCGAAAAAATCGAGTCGGTCGGTCTGAAGGCCCATTCCATCCCGGGCGCGCAACGCACCGCCATCGGCATTACCGGCAACCAGGGCATTGTCGAGATCGGCCTCGAAGAGATGGCCGGCGTACAGGAAGTGATTTGCGTCAGCAAGCCCTACAAGCTGGTCAGCCGCGACGTCAAAGAAGAAAACACGGTCATCACCTTTCCCGGTACCGACACCACGATCGGGGGCAAGGAACTGGCCGTCATTGCCGGACCGTGCGCTATCGAAAGCCGGGAGCAGGCGTTCAAGATTGCAGAACAGGTCGCCAAAGCGGGCGCTCGCTTCTTCCGCGGCGGCGCCTACAAGCCGCGCACCTCGCCTTACGCTTTCCAGGGAATGGGCGAAGCGGGCCTGCAGATCATGGCGGAAATCCGCGAGCGCTTCGGCATGCTGATCGTTACCGAGGCCATGGATTACGAGTCGCTGGAACAGGTGGAAAAATACGCCGACGTCATCCAGATCGGCGCCCGCAACATGCAGAACTACTCGCTGCTTAAGCGGGCGGGACGAGCGCGGCGTCCGGTATTGCTCAAGCGCGGCATGTCGGCGACGCTGGAAGAATTCCTGATGGCCGCCGAATACGTGATGAGCGAGGGCAACTACCAGGTCATCCTGTGCGAGCGCGGCGTGCGCACCTTTGCCGACCACACGCGCAACACGCTCGACCTGAGCATCGTGCCGGCCGTCCACCGGCTGAGCCACCTGCCGATCCTGGTCGATCCCAGCCACGGCACCGGCAAGCGGACGAAGGTTCTGCCGCTTTCGCGCGCCGCAGTCGCGGTGGGCGCCGATGGATTGATCGTCGAAGTGCACCACGACCCGGACCGGGCGCTCTCCGACGGCCCGCAATCGATTTATCCCGACCAATTCGCCGAATTGATGCGCGAGGTGGGCGCCATCGCTCCCATCATCGGACGCTCGATGGCGGCTCCGGTGGCTGCGGTGGCGGGCGCGAGCAGATAAATCGTAGGTCGGAGGTCGTAAGTCGTAGGTCGGAATAGTTGTTCTTTCCCTTCCGACCCACCACCTACGACTTACCGACGCAACTGCACTTCCCTTTTCCCCTCATGTGATTTGTAATTGACGGTTTGCCAACCCTGCGCCAATTCCGACTGTGGTGTGCCGCCGCGTTGCTGGCGCTGCTGGTTACGGTTACTGCCTGTAACCACAACCGCAGCCTGGAGCTGGAAAACGTCTTCGCCTACGTCAGCAACGGCAAGAGCGACTCGGTCTCCGTCATCGACGTTTCCAGAATGGCGGTGGTTCGCACCATCGGCGTCGGGCGCAACCCTTCCGGCATCGCCGCCAGCCCCACGCGCAACGAGCTTTACGTCGTCAACACGGAATCGAACAACGTCAGCGTGATCGATGCCGTGGAGAACACGGTGATCGCGACCATCGGTGTCCAGCGCGCGCCCTACTGGATCGACGTTTCCGCGGACGGAAAGCGCGGCTACGTTGCCAACTCCGGTTCCGACAACGTATCCGTGATCGATCTTGACACGCGTACCGTGCTGGCAAACGTGCGCGTCGGCTCGTCACCGGGGCTGGCCCGCGTTTCGCCGGACGGAAAGACAATTGTCGTCTCCAACCGCGCCGACAACTCGGTCTCCGTAATCGACGCCTCGCCGATCCAGTACCGCGCCACTCTCTCCGTCTGCCAGGAACCGCAGGACATCGTCATCCTGCCGGACTCGACCAAGGCCTTCGTCGCCTGCCCGGCTTCTTCGCAAGTCGCCGCCGTGGACCTGAAGCAAGCGAAACTGCTGGCACTGCTCGATGTCGGAAAGACGCCGATCCATCTTGCACTCAAGCCCGATGGCGGAGAACTGTTCGTCAGCAACTTCGAGTCTTCCTCGGTCTCCGCGATCGAAACCACGGCGAATGAAGTGGGCGGAACCTACCTGATGGGCGACAAGCCGGTCCGCGGCGTGGTCACGTCCGACAATACCTTGCTCTATGTTGCCGCCTTCGGCTCCGACGCAGTCTCCGTCTTCAGCATCAACGACGGCCGGCTCATCGGCTCGGTGCAGGTCGGACGCCGTCCCGACGCCATCGCGCTCACACCCGCCGAGAACTTTCTCCTGGTCGCCGACTCCAGTTCGGGTGACATCGCCGTTGTGCGTCTGACGCAAATGCCGCGCGGGTCTAAGATCAGCACCGCGGAACGCTTCCTCAAGGGCCAGAACCCATCGAAGGACCGCGCGCTGGTCACCATGATTCCGGTCGGGGTTGCGCCCAATTCGATCGCGATCAAGATCGTGAAATAGTTTTCCGCTAGCGCAACGTTCCCTTCACTCAATCGTTACAAATCTTTACCGCTGAGTTGCTTACGAAACGCACTACCACGGTGTCTGTTGTAGTGAGCGCCCGCAAATACTGTTTTGTCGCTGGATGTCACACGGCCGTTGTGAGTCGTGTCACGAGCAATCGCATCCGGCATCACAGCGGCCGCTCGTTTTTCCGGACACAATACTCAACGATGGCCCACAGGGCGTTATAGGAAGAAGAGGAGACTCATGACAAAGAAAATCGCAGTGGTAGCAATCATTACGATGTTTATCCTGGGCGTGGCGGCGTTGGCTGCCGACAATACATTCGGCGCCGGCAAGACCCGGAACATCACGTTCAACAATGACGTGAAGGTAGGCGACAAGGTCCTCGCCGCCGGCGAATACAAAGTGCTCCACCTGATGGAAGGCACCGAGCACATGCTGGTGTTCAAGTCTGCGACGAACGTGGAAATGGTCCGCGTGAAGTGCACCATGGTGGACCTGGGCAAGAAGGCTCCGGACACGATGTCCGAGTTCAAGACCGTCGGCAACGAGCGCGTTCTGACAGCGCTGGTCTTCCGCGGCGACACCTACAAGCACGCTCTTTAATCCGCTGCGGCGGTTGACGATCGTTGCCTGCGGATGCTCCCCCGGCGCCAGCGCGAACCTGCGCACCAGTCGCGTTCTCGGGAGCATGTCGAGACCGGTGGCCTTATTGGGCCGCCGGTTTTTTCGTCTGATTTAATATCGAGGAGTGCCGATCTCCGTTCGCGATAACGTTCCGCTGGCCCCGTTGACTACGTTGGGTGTCGGCGGACCCGCGCGCTACTTCGTGGAAGCCGCCAGTACCGGCGAAGTCCGCCATGCTATCGAATGGGCGCGTGCCCGCAACCTGCCATTGTTCGTGCTTGGCGGCGGCAGTAACGTACTGGTTTCGGACCGCGGCTTTCCGGGCGTCGTTGTACGCATTGCAATTCGGGGAATCGTGGAAGAAGCGGAGGGAGTGTTCCTCGCCGGGGCCGGCGAAGACTGGGACGCGCTCATAGCGCGCGCGGTCGCCGCCAACTATGGTGGTATCGAGTGCCTGAGCGGAATTCCCGGTTCGGTCGGCGGCACCCCAGTGCAGAACGTCGGAGCCTATGGGCAGGAGGTCTCGGAAACCATCACCTCGCTCGAAGCGCTCGATCTGCGCGATCTTGCTCCCCGCACCTTCACCAACGCCGACTGCGGCTTTGCTTACCGCCAAAGTATCTTCAATACCACGGAGCGCGGCCGCTGGGTAATCCTGCGCGTTGCCTATCAACTTAGAAAAGACGCCCCACCCAGGATTGCCTATCGCGACCTGAAGGAGTACTTCGCCGCCTGCAAAAATCCGTCGCCAACGCTCCAGCAAGTGCGCGACGCGGTCCGCGAGGTCCGGCGCAGTAAGGCGATGCTGATCGTTCCCGGGGACGACGATTCGCGCAGCGCCGGGTCTTTCTTCAAGAACCCAGTGCTGACACTCTCCGATTACCAGCGCCTCGTGCAACTCGCGGCCGAGCGCGGCGAAAAGGTCCCGTCGTATCCAGCCGAGGGACAGTCGTCGAAAGTCCCCGCCGCGTGGCTGGTCGAGCACTCCGGGTTCGCCAAGGGATACGCACGGGGCGCCGTCGGCATCTCGCGCAAACATGCGCTGGCTATCGTGAACCGCGGCGGCGCAGCGGCGGCCGATATCGTCGCGCTCAAGAACGAAATCCAGCAACGCGTCCACGACACCTTTGGCATTGAACTCATTCCCGAGCCGGTGATGGTGGGCTTTGATGGCGTTTGAGGCGATCTTCTTCGACGCGGGCGGCACGTTGGTTTTTCCCGATACTGGGCTCACGCTGGCGGCGCTGGCGGAGCGCAATGTGCAGCCCACGCAGGAACAGTTTTTCGCCGCCGAGCGCGAAGCCAAGCACCGCCTCGACGACGCCCGCGCCCACGGTGTCACCGGCGTGGATGCCCTGTACTGGCAGCTCTACTACGAACACCTGCTCCGCGACCTCGGAATCGCTGACACCGCGGTGCGCGATGCACTGGTGCTCGCCACTCGTACCGGCACCAACTGGCGCACAGTGCGGGCGGGAACGCAGGAGGTGCTGGAAGCGCTGCACTCACGCTATCGCATCGGACTGATCAGCAACTCCGACGGCAGCGTCGGCCGCCTGCTGGAGGAACTCGGCATCGGCCACTGCTTTGACTCCGTTACCGATTCTCACCACTGCGGCTGCGAGAAACCCGATCCGCGCATCTTTCGCGCCGCGCTCGATGCCCTCGGTACACGCGCCGAGCGTTCGCTGTATGTCGGTGACATATATTCCGTTGATTTTGTCGGCGCGCGATCCGCAGGTCTGTCGCCGTTGCTCATGGACGTTGCCGGCGTTTATGCCGAGACCGACTACCCCCGCGTCAACTCGCTGGAACAGGTCGAAGCCTACATGACGCATTTCGCCAGCCCGTAACCTGACACCTTTAGCCTGTTGGTGTAAATTCTTCCAACTCTATCCGGGGGAGAACAATGGTTCATTTGCGCCGTGCCGTCCTGCTCGTGCTTTGCGTCTGCTCGCTGGTTTCCTTCGCGGAAAAGCGCCCGATCACCGAAAAGGACCTCTTCAAGTTCACTTGGATCGCCGATCCACAGCTCTCGCCCGACGGTTCGCAAGTCGCTTTCGTGCGTGTCACCGTCGCTGACAAGAAGGACGAATACGACACTGCGATTTGGATCGTTCCGACGAAGGGCGGCGACCCGCGTCCGCTGACTTCCGGCCCGCGCGACACATCACCACAGTGGTCGCCCGATGGCACGCGGTTGGCCTTCGTCCGCAGCGTCGAAAAAGATGGCAAGCGCCAGCCGCCACAGATTTATTTGCTGTACATGGCGGGCGGCGAAGCGTCGCAGGTGACGAAGCTGGCCAAAGGCGCGTCGCGACCGACGTGGTCTCCGGACGGCAAGTTGATCGCCTTCAACAGCACGACGACTCCGGAAGATATTGTGAAGGAACAATGCAAGGTGGGCGCCGCCAGGGATGGCGGCGGAACTGCCGGCGAGGACGCCGGCGCTACAAAATCGAAGTGCGTCACGCCCGATCACGAGTCCGACGTGCACGTCATCAGCCGCGCCGTTTATCGCGCCAACGGCGCCGGGTATCTCGATCCCACCCACCCCAACCACATCTGGGTGATCGCCTCAAATTCCGGCGACGCGGAGAAACCCCGCCAACTCACCAGCGGCCCGTTTGCCGAGTCGGACATCGAGTGGGCGCCCGACGGCTCGCGCATCTATTTCACCTCCAATCACGTGCTGGAGGCTTATTACGAGCTGCCGAAAAATATCGTTTACGAAATTTCTCCGCAAGGCGGCGAAGCGAAGGAAGTCACGCACATCGACGGCGCGGCCAGCCGCCTGTCCGTCAGCCCCGACGGCAAGCGCCTGGCGTTTATCGGTTCCTTGAACCAGCCGGTGAAGTCGTACACCAAGCCGGACCTTTGGGTCGCGGACCTCGGCGGCGGCGCGCCCAGGAAGTTGACCGGGAGCTTCGACGCCGACATCGGCTCCGGCGTCGGTGGCGACAACTCCCCGCCCCGCGCTTCGGGTGGCTCAAAACCCACGTGGACCAAGGACGGCGGCGCGATCATCGTCAACGTCGCCAAGGAAGGCCGCGAAAACCTTTGGCGCATCGACGCCAACTCCGGCCAGGCCGCCGAACTCACGAAAGGCGCTCAGGCGGTCGAGGGATTCAACACCAACGACAACGTCAGCGACTTCGTCCTGCTCATCTCGATGCCGACGAACATCGGCGACCTGTTCCTCCAGTCCGCGAACGGCGGCGAACCGCGGCGCCTGACCAACATCAACGACAAGCTCTTCTCCACTCTCAATCTCACCGCGCCCGAAGAGCTCTGGTACACCAGCTTCGACGGCAAGAAGATTCACGCGTGGATCCAGAAGCCGCCCGACTTCGACAAAAGCAGGAAGTATCCGCTCATTCTCAACATCCATGGTGGTCCGCACGCGGCCTACGGTTGGGTATTCGATCACGAGTTCCAATACATGGCCGCCAAGGGATACGTGGTGCTCTATCCCAATCCGCGCGGTTCGACCAGCTACGGACAGGAGTTCGGAAACATCATCCAGTACCACTATCCCGGCGAC
Source organism: Terriglobales bacterium (assembly GCA_036821585.1). Lineage (GTDB taxonomy): Bacteria > Acidobacteriota > Terriglobia > Terriglobales > Acidobacteriaceae > DAISJI01. The sequence goes on along the minus strand of DAISJI010000114.1, from coordinate 749 downwards.
GACTTCAAGGACCTGATGGCGGGCGTGGACGAAGTCCTCAAGCGCGGCTACATCGACGAAAAGCGGATGGGCGTTACCGGCGGTTCCGGCGGTGGATTGCTGACCGATTGGGTGGTCGGACACACCGACCGCTTCGCCGCCGCGGTGGCGCAACGCGACATCGCCAGTTGGGCGGCGTGGTGGTACTCGGCCGATTTCACCCTCTTCCAGCCGTCCTGGTTCCGCAAAGCGCCGTTCGAGGACCCGCAGGACTTCACCGAGCGCTCGCCCATCACCTACATCAAGAACGTCAAGACACCGATGATGTTCATTCTCGGCGACGCCGACTGGCGCACCCCGGAAGCCTCCGGCGGCGAAGAGATGTTCCGCGCCCTCAAGTACCGCAAGATCCCCACGGTGATGGTGCGCTTCCCGGGCGAGTCGCACGAGCTGTCGCGCAGCGGCCAGCCCTGGCACCGCATCGAGCGCCTGGAGCACATCACCAATTGGTTCGATATTTATCTGCGGGGAATCAAGATCGCAGGCTACGCGCCCGGCGAAGAGGGAGCGTGGAAGTAAGCAATCGGGTCGAAAACGAGGCGCCGGGCGCCCAGGATGGACGTCACTCGAAGCTGTGATCTACGTCATAGCCCGGGGCGCGAAAGAAAGGTAGTCTACGACCAACATAAAGCGAAATTAACACGGGATGCCGTCAGCCATCCTCACCCCACACTACAGACGGTATCCCGTTTCGCTTTCTCCGGGCGCTC
>DAISJI010000113.1:0-7387 GCA_036821585.1 Terriglobales bacterium | reverse complement strand
TCACGCGCCTCTTCTCGCAAACAGACTCTTCAGTTTCCCCGTAATGCTTCCGTCGCTGCTTGCTCCCGTTGCCAAACGCGCGCGATGTCCGTACAGCACCATGCCGATCGCCGTCGCGTACTCCGGTTCCGCCAGGTTCGACGGCATGCGCGCAATCGCCGTCGGATACCCCAGCCGCGAGGGCTTGCGCAGCACGCTCTCCGCGACCTCCGCCATGTGCGGCAACCGCGCGCCGCCGCCCGTCAGCACCGTACCCGCGCCGCACAATTCCAGCACGCCGGCCTGCCGCAGGTGATCGCGGACGAGTTCGAACAGCTCCCGCGCGCGCGGTTCGATCACTTCTCCCAGCAGCCGCTGCGACATCAGCCGCGAGGGCCGGTCGCCCACGCTCGTCACCTCGATCTCGTTGCCTTCGGGAATCCGCGTGACCACCGCGCAGCCGAACAGCTTCTTGATCTTCTCCGCGTCGGCCAGCGGCGTGCGTAGACCGACGGCGACGTCGTTGGTGAAGTGGTCGCCACCGATCGGCACCACGCCTGTATGCACGACTGCACCTTCGTGAAAGACGATCAAGTCCGTCGATCCGGCGCCGATGTCGGCCAGGCAGACACCCAATTCGCGCTCGTCGCCGCGCAGCACCGCGTCCGCCGAGGCGAGCGGCTCAAACACTGTGCTGTCCACGTGAATCCCGGCGCGGTTCAGCGCCGTTACCACGTTCTGCGTCGCGCTGGCGTTGGCCGTGACCACGTGCACCTTCACCTCCAGCTTGCCGCCAACCATCCCCAACGGCTCGCGCACTCCGGTCTGCTCGTCGAGCAAAAACTCCTGCGGCAGCAGGTGTAGCACCTGGCGGTCGGCGGGCAGCGCGATGGCCCGCGCCCGCTCCACCGCCTGACGCACGTCTTCGCGCGTAATTTCCCGCGGCTTGGTTCCCAGGCTGATCCCGCCCTGGCTGTTCACCCCGCGGATATGGGCTCCGGCAACGCCCACCATTGCGTGCTCCACCGCTGCGCCGCAGGAGTCCTCGGCTACTTCGACCGCCTTCTGCACCGACGCAATCGTCTTTTCCAGGTCGACGATGATTCCCTTGCGAAAGCCCTTCGACTCCGCCTGCCCGTGCCCCACGTAGCGCACGCCGCTGTCGGTGATCTCGGCCACCAGTGCGACGGTCTTCGCGCTGCCGAGGTCGATCGCCGTCAAATAATTTACGTTCTGCTTGGCCATGGTCCCAACAATTGCAAAGGTGAAATTTGAGAATTTGAAATTTCTCGCTGTGGTGTGGCGTTCACAAATTTCAAATTCTCAAATTTCCAATTTCAAATCACTTCTTCCGTACCGCCGGTTTCGGCTCCGCTTTCGCCTTCCCCGCCGCTGCCGGTTTCGCCGTGGCCTTTGGCCTCGGCGCAGGCGCTGCTGGTTTCTCTTCGTCCGGATTCACGATCACCTGCCGCTCGTAGCGCAAATCCACCGAACGCAGCTTCTGGAACTGCTGCCGCCACTCTTGCACGTGCGCCACGTAAATCTTGAAGCGATCGAGATAGTTCGAAGACCCCAGGTGGATCAGCACTTCCCCGTTCGGATCGTTGATCGTGACCTTCACGTCTTCCGGGTCCGACAGGTCCACTTCGCTCAGGTCCTGCGAATAATGTGCGCCGCCCGAATCGAGGTCGCGCACCAGGTCGCCGAAGATCTTCATGCGCGCCGCGCGCGTGGAAAGCGGCTCCGCCTCCGCCATGCCGACGATTACCGGGAACGAATACTTTTTCGTGCTGCCCGGCGGCGTGTCCATCACCACGCCGTGGATATCGATCAGCGCAATCTTCGACCCGACCTGCGCGAATGCCACCGGCATCCGCTCGGTGATCTGGATCTTCAGCCGGTCGGGCAGCAGCCGCATCACCGCCGCCGATTCCACCCACGCAATTTCTTCCAACTGCTTCTTGCGCTCGTCCAGCGGGACGAAGAAGACGTTGCGCCCGATGTCGGCGCCCATCACTTCCATTACCTGCGCGCGGGTCACGTTGTGCAGCCCGGCGATTTCGATTTGCTCGCTGCCCTCCACCCGGAAGCGCCAGGAGTGCGTGCCGTAACGATAAAGCGTCAGCCCGATCGCGCCCACCACGCCCAGCGCGACCATCGACAGCAGGGCGATTTTCAGCCGGTTAGCGGCCTTTTTCGGCAGCGGCCCGCGGCGGACGGGTACCCTTTTCTGCCCCCGCAGAAATGCGGGCTCCTCGTCCTTTTCCAGGTCGAGCAGGCGCGGATCGAGATCTTCTTCCAGCGACGGGCCAGCGCTGCCATTGGGCGAGGCAGGCTCGTCGTCCGGGATCAAAGGACCTTGGCTCCGTGCCATGAATGGGTATTCGAAAGAAATCGCCGCGAGCGGGCCCCCGCGGCGCCGTCAAGCGCATCTCGGGGTGCTTGTTCAGCACTATAACTTTTTTGCTTGTGGAATCGTGAGAAGAAAATTATCGGACGTTGACAGTGCGGGTACTCGATTAGGACCCGCTGCCTGAATGCAGATTTACGCGCTTCTTCGTTTAACTTGAAACTCGAAACACGAAACTTGAAACTCGTTCCTTACCCGCGCTTCGCTTCCGGACAGGTGGACGCCGTCTTCATCGCGGGTTTCTCGGCGGCCGGCTCACTCGACCGCTGCAACAGGCGCAGCGCCGAATCCGCGTCGCCCGCCAGCGCCTTGATCACCGCCGCGCCGTATAGGGCCTTCGGGCTCTTCAGCATCTGCTGCGGGGGTGGGACCAGCGCGGCTGTTATTGCCACCACCACCCCGCCGATCATCGCCGCCGTCCGTGTCATCATCCACCTGCCTTACAAAATATAAGACGCGGCAGGTGACCAAGAGTTAGCACGAGAAAGTAATAAGTAATAAGTAATGAGGAAAAACCGAAACTCACGTGCGTTCTGTGAGTGATTTTCCTTATTACTTATTACTTATTACTCGCCTTTGCTGCGGAGCGAAACTCCAATTGCTCCAGGATTTGGGGTCCGAGTTGCGATACGTTCCCTGCTCCCAGTGTCAGCACCATGTCTCCCGGCTGCGCAACCGATGCCGCCGCCACCGCCGCTTCCGGGAAACTGCTGACGTACGTCACCGCGTGCCCGTTGGCCGCGATCCGCTGCGCCAGCGCCTGCGCCGTGATCCCCGGAATCGGCGCCTCGCTGGCCGGATAAATATCGAGCAGGAAGAGCGTGTCCGCATCGCGGAACGCGCCGGCAAATTCATCCATCAGCGCCTGCGTGCGCGTGTACCGGTGCGGCTGAAAGACCACGTGCACCCGCTTGTACCCGCACTGGCGCGCCGCCGCCAGCGTGGCGCGAATCTCCGTCGGATGATGTCCGTAATCGTCGATCACGCTCACACCCGCCGCCTGTCCTCTGAGTTGGAAACGCCGGTCCACGCCGCGGAACGACTCCAACGCACCGCGAATCTGATCGGCTGAAATATCCAGGCCGATTCCCACCGCAATCGCTGCCGTTGCATTCAGCACGTTGTGCGCACCGGGAACGTTGAGGCGGAACTCACCAAGCTCCCGATCGCGGTAGGAAACGCGGAACAGGCTCAAGCTTCCAGAGGCCTGGCGTTTCTCCTGCGGCTCCCTCAGGATGCGGAAGTCGGAATCTTCCCGTTCGCCGTAGGTCGTCGCGCGGCGCCGCATGCGAGGGATCAGCCCCCGCACGCGCTCGTCGTCGTTACACACCACCACCATTCCGTAGAACGGTACGCGGTCCATGAACTCGATAAACGTGTTCTCCACGTCGTCCATGTCGCGGTAGCAGTCCATGTGCTCGCGATCGACATTGGTTACCACCGACAGGATCGGCGACAGCTTCAGGAACGAACGGTCGCTCTCGTCCGCCTCCGCCACCAGGTAGTGCGACTTGCCCAGGCGCGCATTCGAACCCATCGCGTCCACCCGCCCCCCGACCACCACGGTGGGATCGAGCCCTCCCGCCGCCAGCACCGCCGCGACCATGGAAGTGGTCGTGGTCTTACCGTGCATGCCGGCGATGGCGATGCCGTACTTCAGCCGCATCAATTCCGACAGCATCTCCGCGCGCTGGATGACCGGGATGTGCAGCCGCCGCGCCTCCGCGACCTCCGGATTATCTTTGGCAATTGCGGAACTGGTGACCACAACCTCGGCGCCCGCGATGTTTTCCGCGCGATGCCCTTCAAACGTCGTTGCACCCATGCTGGCCAGGCGAAGAGTAATCGAGGAAGCCTTCAGGTCGGAGCCGGATACCTTGTAGCCGAGGTTGAGCAGCACCTCGGCGATGCCGCTCATGCCGATGCCGCCAATGCCGACGAAATGAATTTGCTGGATCTTCGCGAACATAAACCTGAATGAGCCGCTGATGAACGCGGATGAACGCGGATCAAGAACATTAACAGAAAAAATCTGCGTTTATCAGCGTTGATCAGCGGCGCTTCGCTTCGTTAGACCTGCCGCCAACTCTGCAATTCGTCCCGCCGCATCCGGATGCGCCAGTTGGCGCGCCGCCGCTCCCATGCGCAGCAAGCGCTCACCATCGCCCAAAAGTCCCGCAACTACTTCCGTCAGCTTTTCCGGCGTAAGGTCTTTTTGCTCCAGCAGCACGCCGGCGTCGCGCTGTGCGAAAGCTTCCGCATTGCGCTTCTGATGATCGTCCGCAGCAGTGGGCAGTGGAATGAACACGGCCGGCTTCCCTGCCGCCGCGACCTCCGCCACGGTGCTGGCGCCCGAGCGGCAGATCAGCAAGTTCGCACTGGCAAACGCCTCCGCCATCTTGTCGATGAACGGCGATACTTCGGCCGGAACGCCCTCGTGATCGTATTCCGCCCTGCACTTGTCGAAGTCGGCCTGACCGGTCTGATGCACAATGCGCAACCCCGGTACTCGCTTCAGCAGTTCGGACGCGGCCTCGGTTAAGGCGCGGTTCAGCGCCCTCGCTCCCTGGCTTCCGCCGAACAGCAACAGCGTCGGTGGACCAGTTTGTTTAGGCGAAATCTTGAAGAACTCTTCTCGCACCGGCACGCCCGTCACTTCGCATTTGCGGAACCAGCGGCAGGTCTCTTCGAAGTGTACCGCCGCTACATCCACGCGCTTGGCGACGACGCGATTCGCAAATCCCGGCACGACGTTTGGTTCAAACACTACCGTCGGATATCCTCCCCGCGTCGCCGCCAGCATCGCTGGACCCGACGCGTATCCTCCGACGCCAATCACCACGTCCGGCTTGAATTCACGCAATAGTCGCCGTGCCGCCAGCACCGCCAGCGGCAGCGTAAATAAAGTCTTCACGCGCGTTGCCAGCGAGACGCGGTTGAGCGCGCCAACTTCGATGAGCTTGAGCTGATATCCGGCCGCGGGCACCAGCCGGTTCTCGATGCCGCGCGACGTCCCCACAAACAGCACTTCCGCTCCGTACCGCTGCCGGAGTTCGTCGGCAATGGCGAGCGCGGGAATCACGTGACCGCCCGTGCCTCCGCCAGCCAGGATTACGCGCATGATGGAAAGTATACGAGTGCTGGGGTCCGTACCCCGTATGCCAGAAGCCGTACGCCTATTCCGTGTGCTGCGTGATATTCAACAGCACGCCCGTGGTCGCCAGCGTGATGAACAGCGACGTCCCGCCGTAAGAGATAAACGGCAACGGTATGCCTTTCGTCGGCAGCAAAGCCAGCACCACGCTGATGTTGAACAGCGCCTGCACGCCGATCATCGCCACGATACCGGTAGCGAGTAAGCGCGCGAAGTTGTCGCTGGTCAGCACCGCCGCCCGGATCGCGCGATACATGTAGATGCCGAACAGCACCACCACAATCAGCGCCCCCACCAGCCCCAATTCTTCCGCCGTCACTGCAAAGATAAAGTCCCCTTGCGGCTCCGGAAGGTAGAACAGTTTTTGCCGCCCCTCCATCAGGCCCAGCCCCGTCAGTCCTCCGGTGCCTACCGCGATCAACGACTGAATAATTTGAAAACCTTGTCTCTGCGGGTCGGAATACGGGTTCATGAACGCCAGGATGCGGTCGTACCGCCATTGCACTCGATAAATAAAGACGTAGAAGAACAACGGCATCGGCGCCAGCGCCCACGCGTAATATTTCAGCGGCAAACCCGCCACGAACAGCACTACGCCCGCGATCGCGCCGCACGCCATCGCTGTACCCAGGTCCGGCTGCATCAGGATCAGTCCCGCCATCGCCAGCGCCGGGATCAGCGCCGGCATCAGCGTCCCGCGCCAGTCGTCCATTTGTTTGGTGCGTGATTCCAGGAAGTACGCCAAGAAAAGAATGAGCGTCGGTTTGGCCAGCTCCGACGGCTGGAGCGACAGCGCCCCCAGCTTGATCCAACGGTGCGTGTTGTGGGATTGGCCGAGGAAGAAAACGAGGATGAGCAGGAGCGTCGTCAGGCCGATCAGTGAGAAGACCACCGCCGCGCGCTTGTAGAGGCGGTAATCCAGGTTCATGGCGCCGACCATCGCCACCAGTCCCGCCACCGCCCAGCCTACCTGCCGCAGCACAAAATGGTAGGGCGACCCGAAGCGCTCCTTGGCCACCACCGCCGAGGCGCTGAACACCATTACCAGCCCGATAAAAACCAGTAGCAGCGTGACCGTGAACAACGTCTTGTCGACACTGACCCGCTTCGCCACGCGCGCTCCCGTTTACCGTACGCCGTATCCCGTACGCCGCTTTCGAGATGTACCACGTCCGCCACTCTCTCCGCAGTCACTTCAATGGTTCGCAAGGTCGGAGTTTTCCTCAACCCTCGATTTGCTCCCTTGTCCTCGCGGCGGTACACTGGCGTTCAGTACTCCCAAATTCCTGACCCATCCCGCGCGCCTCAGTCCTGATTCTGTGTGCGCATCTCTGGAGAATCTTTGAGCGACCGTAAGTACCGCCAGCCCGGCTACCAGGACAGCGGCGACGACAAGAGAGATAAATCGCAGCGCCCCATCGCACAGCGTCCCAATCGCGACAATACCTATGGGCCGCGCCCGCTGAATATGCCGGGGACGCGCACACTTTCGCGCTGCGCCCAGTGCGGCAAGGTGATCAACCTGGTCGGAGAATTACCGGCGGCGTGCACTTGCGGCTTCGCGCTCCACTCCTGCAAGCAGTGCGCGCATTTCGATCCCGCCTCGCGCTTCGAGTGCCGTCAGCTGGTTCCAGAGCGGATTCCCAAGAAAGACGGCGCCAACACCTGCACCATGTTCCTGCTGAAGACGTCCGTCGAGAAGGAAACCACAAGCTCCGGCAATCGCGCCGACGACGCCCGCAAGGCCTTCGAAAACCTGTTCAAGAAGTAAAACAGTTTCAGTTTCAAGTTTCAGTTTCAAGCCGATCGGTTTCGCTGAAACTGAAACTCGAAACTGACACTAG
>DAISJI010000112.1:0-7562 GCA_036821585.1 Terriglobales bacterium | reverse complement strand
ACGGCAAACGTATTGCACGCACCGACTGTTCCCTGCGTCATGCCCTGTCGAAACCATTGCGCCCGTTGCTCCGAACTACCGTGCGTAAACGAATCCGGGTTGACCTGTCCAGTCGCCATTTTCTGGAGCCGGTCATCGCCGACGGCAGCCGCAGCACGCAGACCTTCGTCCACGTCTCCTGCTTCCAGGATGTTGCGCTGCCCGGCCGCGCGTCCCCACACACCGGCAAAGCAATCCGCCTGTAGTTCCATCCGTACCGACAACTCATTGCGCTGGCGCGGATTCGAACGCATCGCCTGCTGCACCTGACCTTCTGTGCCCAGTTGCTTCTGTACGTGATGCCCGATTTCGTGCGCCAGCACGTAAGCTTGCGCGAAATCTCCCGGCGCCCCAAAACGCTGCTTGAGTTCGTCGAAAAAGCCGAGGTCGATGTACACCTTTTCGTCTTCCGGGCAGTAGAACGGTCCCGTCGCCGATTGGGCCATGCCGCACGCGGAATCCACTGCGTCGCGAAACAGCACCAGCTTGGCGTGACGGTACTGCCTGCCCTCCTGCTGGAAAATTCCTTCCCACGTGCGCTGGGCGTCGTCGAGCACAAACGAGATGAACCGCACTTCCGGCTCCTCGCGTGCATCGTTTACGGGACGGGATTGCACCGTTCCCGTGCCGCTCGATCCGGTGCTCAGCAATTGGAAGAAGTCGCGCTTGAACACCAGGCTGAGCACCAGCAAGATGAGCACGCCGCCGATGCCGAGGTGGGGCAAGCCGAATCCGCCAGCCGACACGCCACGACGGTCTTCCAAGTCGGAGCTTCTATCGCTATTTGACCAACGCATACTGGAGTCTGATGCGTTGGCAGGCTGGCGTTTTGCCTGCTCTTGCGCGCTAATCGCGCTTCCATCTGTGGCTGGGCGGCATAACCAACTTCAAGACCGTTTCCTGAACTGAAAGCCCACCACGGGGTGGAATTTTCTACTTCCTCTCAATTGTCATGCCGAGCGTAACGGGGAATCCGCTGTTAATCAACGTTGTATGACGGCTCCCACCAACTCATCGCCCTCGACGCTTTCCACGAGCGCGCTCACCCACTGGTTGGCTGCGTGGCGGCCGGCCAAGCGCAACTTCAGATAGTTGTCAGAGAGGGCTTCCGTGAAGCGCTCGCCGCCGACGTTCAACGTGATCGCATCGATGGCTTTTCCGATAAACTCGCGCATGAACTCCTGCTTCTTGCGCGTGGCGAGATCGCGAAGAACCCTGTTGCGCTCCTTCATCACCGGACCCGGCACCTGTCCCTTCATCTCCGCCGACCTCGTCCCCGGCCTCGACGAATACGTGAACACGTGCAGGTAGGTGAACGGCAACTCCTCAATCATCCGTCGCGTCGCTTCGAATTCCGCGTCGGTTTCTCCCGGGAACCCGACCATTACGTCGGCCCCAATCGCCGCCTCCGGCATGGCCTCGCGGATCTTCCGGATTTTCGCTGCGTAATGCCATGGCCGGTATTTGCGATACATCCGCCGGAGTACTGCGTCGCTGCCGGATTGCATCGGTACGTGCGCATGCTTGGCGATCCGCCGCTCGCTTCCCGCCAGGGCGATGAGCTCGTCGCTCCAGTCCATCGGCTCCACCGAACTGATGCGCAGCTTTTCCAGCGACGTCCGCTCCAGGAGCGCCCGCACCAGGGTGACGAACTTCTGCGGCGCCGGAAAATCACGGCCCCATCGGCCCAGGTTAATTCCCGAAATCACCACCTCGCGATATCCGGCGCCGACCAGTCCATCCACCTGCGCCAGCACCTGTCCCAGCGGCATCGAGCGGCTCTGTCCGCGGACCGACGGGATGACGCAGAACGAACAGCGATTGTCGCATCCGTCCTGCACTTTCAGGTTGGGACGCGTCTTCTCCGCACCAGCGCCGAAAACCGGCGCCGCCAGCAACTCGGTGTGCGCGAAGATGTCGCCTACGAACGTTTGGGTTTGCTGAAGACTGACGACTGAAGACTGAAGACTCGCAACCGGAACAAATCCTGCATCACCACACACGACCTTGGCGACCGCGTGCTTGTGCGAGTTTCCCACTACCCACGTCACGCCCGGGATAGCGGCGATCTCCTCCGGCGCGCGCTGGGCATAGCAGCCCGTCACCAGGATTCGGCAACCAGGATTGTCACGATGAATTCGCCGGATGGCCGCCCGCGCGTCATGGTCCGCCGACGCCGTGACGGTGCACGTATTGAGGACTACGATTTCGGCATGACGTGAATTCTGGGCGCGTTTCAACCCGCGATCCTCCAGTTGCCGCTCGATCGCCGCTCCATCGGCCTGCGTCGCGCGGCAGCCGAAGTTCGCCACGTAGTAGCCCGTCACAAGAGTATTATATCGGCAGAACCCGGCGGTTATCCCGTGTGGGACGAGTGATTTGATTACGATTTGCAGGTATGCGTGCCTGCTCGTGCATCGCACACACGGTTTGCCGTCAACGGCCCCTGGAGTCAATCATGAAGCGCCGCATCCTGCTGGTCGACGACGAGCTCGCTATTCTCCTCACGCTCAAAGCGATACTCGAAATGAACGGCTTCGAGGTAGAAACCGCCTCCTCGGCGCGTGAAGGCATGCAAAAGCTGGAAAAGAATGCCTACAGCATGGTGATTGCCGACATGCGCATGGAATCTGAGACGGCCGGTTTCGACGTCATCCGCGCCGCCCGGCGGCAGGCTTACAATCCGGCCACCGCGATCCTGACTGCATATCCGTCACTGGGTGGGGAATGGAAGTCGGAGGGGGCGCAGTCGTTGCTGGTAAAGCCGATGAATACGGATGACCTGCTCCGCCAGATAGAGGCCCTGCTGATTGCGCACGCGGACGCCAAGCAGCGTCAATCCGTGGCGGCGCAGAAGTTGCCGAAGACGGCGAGCGCCGAGGCCAGAAAAGCGGGCTAGTTTTCAGGAAATTCTGGAAAGATTCAGCCGCGGGCACACGCCCGCCAATTCCGGACCCAACTACAGGCACTTACCGGAAAAAGTTACGAAGTGCGATCCCACCCCGCGCTCATCGGCGCGCCGTGGTCCCCCTATGCGCTGGCCACTGGTGCGGTCCGCTTTTGCTGGAAGCATTCCCGGCAAAATACCGGTCGCCCCTGCGTCGGCTTGAACGGAACCGTGGTTTCCTTGCCGCACTGGGAGCAGACGGTCCGGGTTTCAACTTTCGGATAGCTGCCCGGCGTCGCCGTGCCCAGCATGCTGGCACGCTTCGCCTTGCAGGGCTTGCACCGTTTGGGCTCGTTCTTGAACTGCTTATCGTGGAAAAACAACTGCTCCCCGGCAGTGAACACGAAATCCGCGCCGCAGTCCACGCACTTCAAAACCTTGTCCTCGAATTCCATGGAAGAGCTCCCTTCAGCCCTCAACCCAGTCCGGCGCCGGCTTTCTGTTCCCTGGCGACGGACTTTACAACCTGGTCCCTTGGCCCTCCGCACCGTAGAAAAGGTCGCAGAACCCGCTTTCGCGGATCCGGATGCCCTTGCCCGGGCGCGGTCACTGCCGAAGTCCCACTCATAGAAGTGCGTCCTGCACCAGGCGGATCCGGCGGCGCCTGCAAAAAGCGATGCCGGGTGCCCCGCTCATTGTTCCCGCATGGTTGGGATCGCCCCGCGGGAAATAAATAACGGGCCGCCAGGGGAGAAAATCCAGCGGCCCGTTGATGTTGTTAGTCCTGCTCCTTGCGCGCCTTTTTCCGGCTACGCTTGCGTGCCAGAGCTTCCTTGGTACGCTTCTTTTCGCCCGGTTTGAGATAAAACGAGTGGCGCTTCACTTCCTTGATGATGTCTTCGGTCTGCACTTTGCGCTTGAAACGGCGCAAGGCATTTTCCAGACTTTCACCCTCCTGAATGCGTACTTCCGCCAATCGAAAACACCCCCAAACCAGCCCGAGTTGGACCTGTACCAAACTAGTTATGCCTAGCTTCTACCCTAAAGTCAAGAACTTACAGAAAAGAGCGCCCTCGGCGGAAGGCTAGAATCGCAGCCGGACCGAAAACTGCACCTGCCGGGGCGCGTAGGCATTGGTGGGAGACAAAAATCCGCCAGACTTCTGGAAATGTGCCGGGTAGCGGACGGAGCTGACAACTGTCTCATCAATTACGAACTTCCCTGCCGAGCCGGTAAAACCGTCGTCGCTGATATCCACGCGCGCGTTGGTGCGGTTCATCACGTTGAAGGATTCGGCGGTGAGTTCGAGCCGGAGATAGTCGCCGACCGGAAAGGCGCGCATCAAGCGCAAGTCGGTGGTGGAGTAGTCAGGGCCGGTGAAGGCGTTGCGCCGATAGCCGGGCAGGCGATCGTTGCTGTCGTTGCCGTCGCGGTTGGCGTCGCCGACGATGCGCGCGCTCAGCGGACGTCCCGTGCCGAAGGTCACCACGCCGGAGAAGCGCCAGTCGTTGAACATCGTCCGCAGCCAGGGATGATCGCGGTGAAAGGGCTTGGGCTCGGCTGCCCAGGCGGCAACGAAGCGGTGGCGCTGGTCGGTGACGCTGGAACCCCACTCCGACTGCGGCGAGTATGTATTCTCCACCGTTGCCGGACGCCCCACCACGAGCGCGTCCTGGCCATTGTCCATGGCGTGCGCCCAGGTGTAAGCAAGCCGCCACGACAACCCGCGGCTCATGCGGCGCCGCGCGGAGACCGTGAAGCCGTGGTACACGCTCAGGGCGGCGCTCTCGAATACCGTCACCGATCCCAGTTGCGCGTAGGGACGGTGGACCGGCGCCAGGCACGGTGGGTCGGAGCAGGTGGCGCTACGCGTCATCTCCCACGGACTGAAGCTCTCCACGGTCATGAATTGACCGGTAAAGTTCGTGCCCGTCTGATCGAATACGGGATAGGTAACCATGACCGGCGGCGGCAGGTTGACGTCGCGGGCGCGAATCAGGTTCTGTCCGCGCACGAAGAGGTAGCTGACGTTGACCGCGGTGCGCGTCATCACCTGGCGCTCCACGCTGAGGCTCGCCTGCTGCACCGAGGGCGTGACGAAATTGCGCGAGAAGGCCGAAATCTCGCCTTCCATCCGTGAACGCAACTCGGGCGGCGCCGCACATTCGGTGGCATACAGTTCGCATCGCACCATCGGCGCCGGGTATTGCGGGAAGGAATTCTTGTCGGGCGAGTCGGCGGCATCGAGGAACAGGTGCAGGCGGCGCTCGCCGTTGTCGGTCTCGATCGCCGAGTTATAGATGGACGGAATGCGCGTGTAGAACAGGCCCGCCCCGCCGCGGATGACCAGCGGTTCGCGGTGGCCGAGGCTCAGGGCGAATCCCAGCCTGGGCGCGATGTTGTTGCCATCCACCGGGACGCGGCCCGAATCGCGAAAGAAGTAGTTGGAAACCAGGTTGTCGGTGCGAAAGGTCTGCAAGTCCCAGCGCACGCCGAGCGCAACGGCAAGGTGGTCGCCAAAACGGATGGTGTCTTGCGCGAACGCGGCCCATTCGGTCGTATCGGGATGTGACGCGGCGCTGCCGAAGTTCTGGATGTAGTAACGAGGCGAGGAGTGGGCGTAGGCGCGCAGCGGCGAGATTTTCATGCCGTACAACTCGGGCTCAAAGCTCCACGGATTCACGCGCACGTCGTCGAAGGTGTACTGGCCGCCGAAAAGCGATGGAAAGAAGTTGTAGATCCACGTCTTGAGCAGGTCGCCGCCGAGTTTGAAGTCGTGGCGGCGGCTCTCGACGCCCAGCGTTTCGCTCAGGTGCAAGCGGTGCTCGCGGGTCTGCCGGGGCAGGATGGAAGAGCGCCCGAAACCGTCGATCACGTCGGAGATGCGCACGCGCGGCCAGTCGGCGTTGGGGAACGACCGCTGCAGGTCGCGCGAGAACTGGCCGCGGAACTGGCTGGTCAACCACTTGGTGGGGGCGCTGGTCAGCGACAGAAGCGCAGTCTCGGCGGCAACGTCCTCTTCCCCGTTCTCGCTCAGCGCGTAAAACGTGACCGGGCTGGACGGGTCGAAGTACACATTATTCTGTCCCCAGTAGCGCGAGGAGTTGACGCGCAGGGTGAGGTGATGCCGCGGGGTGAGCGCGGCATCCAGCTTGGCCAGCGCGGCGTTACCCGCCATGCGCGAGCGAAACGTCCCGCCCAGCGAGGAGAGCGAACGGGCCGCCATGGTCACCAGGCTGTAGTCGGAGTTTTCGAAGTCGCCCAACGTCGGCACAACGACGGAGTAGCCGTTGCGGAAGCGCACGACGGTGGGAATGTCGGAAATGTGCTGGTCGTACCCGGCGTAGAAGAAGATGCGATTCTTGTGGATGGGCCCGCCAAAAGTGCCGCCGAACTGGTGCTGCTGCGCACCGGGCTTGAAGTCCACGAAAGGATGGCGCGCGGCAAAGCGGTTGTCGCGCAGGTAGTAGAAGCCGGTGCCGTGATAGCGGTTCGAGCCCGAGCGGGTGATGACGTTGACCACCCCGCCGCCGGCACGGCCGAGTTCCGCACCGTAGGAGTTGGAGGAGACGCGGAATTCCTGCACCGTCTCGTTGCTGAACTGGTAGGGCGCGCGGTAGCGGCCGCGGGCCTGGGCGAAGAATGAATTGTTGTTATCGGCGCCGTCCACCAGGTAGCTGGTCTGCCAGCCGCGCAGTCCGCCGAAGGCAAGATCGCCGTTGCTGGCCGAAGTCAGGCCGCGCGGGTCCGGGGTGACGCCGGGCGTGAGCAGCGCCAGGTCGGCGAAGCGGCGTCCGTTCAGAGGCAGCTCGTCAATATCGTTTTCCGAAATAACCGAAGAAACGGCGCTGGGCTGTGTCTGCACGACGCCCGGCGCCTCGGCCACGCTGACCTCTTCGGCAGCCATGGCAAGACGCATGCGGAGCGTAAGGCCGAGTGTGTCGCCCACTTCAACGCGAATCGCTTCCTGACGCAGCGGCGCCATGGCATCGGCGTTAACGCGGAGGCTGTACTCGCCGGGCGCGAGCAGAGAAAAAAGGAAGACCCCGGCATCGTCGGTCGCGATCTCGTGCGTGATGCCACGCCGCGCGTCGGTCAATGTCACAAGAGCCCGCGGCAGACGCGCTCCGGCAGGGTCTTCGACAATGCCGCGAATGGCGCCCGTCGCGGCGTCTTGCGCTCCCGCCTGCACGCTACAGGCAAGCAGCAGCACGACACACGCCGTGGCAAACAGTCCGCTTTGTTCCCGCTTTGACATGGCGAACTGTCCCGTATATCACGGACGTTAGCCCACGGTCAGTGTCGCGCGGCACCGGGGCCGAAATATTGTTTTCTATTTTGGGAATTCTGGTGGTTGGCGGTAGGCACGGCAGCGGCTAAAAACTAAGCCCCACCCGGGATATTGGGTGGGGCTTGATGTTTGGGGTTATCCCGCGAGTCAGGCCTTGCTTGCGGCCGGCTTGCTCGTACCCAGCTTTGCGAGTATTTCCATCTTCTTTTTGCGGCGCAGGATTTTGGCCCGCCGCTCTCGCCCGAATCTAGACTTGTCGCCATTGCGCTCTGACACGTTTCACGCCCTTCCGCGTACACCTATCAGCATACGCCTCGGGCCGGAGATCTAACCAATCCGCACCGA
>DAISJI010000111.1:0-7570 GCA_036821585.1 Terriglobales bacterium | reverse complement strand
TCAACGCAACCCGCTCTCGTTTTCTATCCGCCATGAGCCATGAGCCGCATTTACACTGCTCGCCATGCCCGAACCCTCCACTCCATGGCCTCGGCGCGCGCTTGCGGTCGTGCTCGCCATTGCTGCGCTGCGCTTCGCCATCCTCATGCTCGGCGCGAACCGCTACGGATATTTCGGAGACGAGCTTTACTTCCTCGCCGCAGCCGATCACCTCGATTGGGGATACGTGGATTTTCCGCCGCTGATCGCGCTTGTCGGATGGTTGCTGCGACACTCGACCGGAGTTTCGCTGATCGCCATCCACACGGTTTCGGCGCTCGCCGGCGCAGCGACCGTCATTCTCACCGGCATGATCGCGCGCGAACTGGGTGCGAGAGTTTACGGCATCGCGCTTGCCTGCACCGGCTTCATGGCTGCAGCCGCTTTCTGGGTCTTCAACCACCTCTTCAGCATGAACATGTTCGAGCCGCTGCTGTGGATGGCTCTCGCCTACATCGTCCTACGCCTGATCAACACCGGCAATCAGCGGCTTTGGCTGTGGTTTGGCGTGATCGCGGGCATCGGCATGGAGAACAAGTACTCCATCGCCATCTTCGGCTTCGCGCTGGTGGTTGCGCTGCTGTTCACGCCGGAACGGCGCGCGCTCGCCCAGCGCTGGATCTGGATTGGCGGAGCGATTGCGCTCGCGATCTGGCTGCCCAACGCGATCTGGCAGACGCAGCGCGGTTGGCCGTTCGCGGAGTTCATCCACAACGTCCACATGAGCGGACGCGACGTAAGCCACAGCCCGCTCACCTACTTCATGTCGCAGATCATGATGCTGGTTCCGACCACCTTTCCGCTGTGGTTCGGCGGACTGCTCTGGCTGCTGTGGAATCGCAAGTACCGCCTGCTCGGCATCGCCTACCTGGTCGCGCTCGCGGTGATGATCGCGGACAAGGGCAAGGACTACTATCTTGCGCCGATCTATCCGCTGCTGTTCGCCGCGGGAGCAGTGGCGTTCGAGCGTTGGGCGCAGCAGCGTACGTGGGCGAAAGCGGCAGCGATCGTCATTCTCGCGGTCCCGACTGCGTTGCTGTTGCCGGTTGTGGTGCCTGTCCTGCCGATCGAGAGCTATGTTCGCTACCAGTCGAAGCTGCCCTTCAAGCTGCCGGTAACGGAGCGAGCGCACGCGCGCGCCGCGGTTCCGCACCACTACGCGTGGGACTTCGGCTGGGAGGAGATGGTCGCGCAGGTCGCGAAGGCCTGGAACAGCCTGACTCCCGAAGAGCGCGCGAAAGCGGCGATTGTCGGGGAGAACTTCGGCGAAGCGGGAGCAATCGACCTGCTCGGGCCGAAGTACGGTCTTCCGCACGCGCTCAGCGGTCACCAGAACAACTGGTATTGGGGACCTCCGAATTGGGAGCCGGAGACGTACATCATCGTCGGCAGCGACGTCGAGGGCGAGCGCGAGCACTTCCAGGATGTCCAGGTCTTCGCCGAACTGTACAACCCGTATGGAGCAGTGTGGGAGAACGGACCGGTCCTCGTCTGCCGTCATCGGACGTTCGCGAGCCTGAAGGACGTTTGGCCGATGATGAAGAAGTGGCAATAGGCTAATCGAATGTCCAGCGCGTGGCGGACGTCGGGAAGTCTTTCTCGCGCCAGGCGAGGACGACCGTCGGCGCGCTACACTGCTGGCGTGAAGCGGCTGATCGTAAACGCGGACGATCTGGGGCTCACGCCGGGCGTGAACCGCGCCATCCTGGAAGCGCATCGGCGGGGAATCGTCACGTCCGCAACGCTGATGGCGAACGGAGCCGCGTTCGACGATGCGGTTGCGCTCAGCCGAAATGCGCCGAAGCTCGCCATCGGCTGTCACGTGGATTTGATCCAGTTGTCGCCGGTACTTCCGCCGGAGCAGGTCCGCACCCTTACCGACAGCGGACACTTCCGCTCAGGATTCACGCGCTTTGCCGCCACCGCACTGCGCGGGCGCATCAGCGGGGCGGAGACCACGGCCGAAGCCTCGGCGCAGATGCGCAAGCTGCAATCGGCGGGCGTGAAGCTCTCGCACTTCGATACGCACAAGCACACGCACGTCTTTCCGCCGGTGCTCAAGGCGCTGCTGCGCGCGGCGCGGGATTGTGGCGTAGGCGCGGTCAGAAACCCATTTGAGCCCCAGTCCGCGGTCGGATTTCGTCATGTTTACAGGCGCTGGGGATTGTTATCGCGCTGGGCCGCGGTGCAGTCGCTGCGCACACTCGCCAGCGATTTCCGCCGCGAGGTCGAGCGCGCCGGTATTGCCACTACGGATGGAACCCTCGGCATCGCGCTCACCGGGCACATGGACCAGCGGATGCTTTGCGACTTGCTCCAGCGCGTCCCGCAGGGAACGTGGGAGCTGGTGACGCATCCGGGATATTCCGATCCGGGTTTGGCCGCGCTGAGCAAACTGGCCGCATCGCGCGAAGAAGAGCTGCGCTGGCTGACGTCGCCGGAGACCCGCGAGGCGATCGAGCGGGCTGGAATCGAACTGATCTCCTACGCCGACTTAACCTAGCCGTTGCGCGGAGAAGGCGGGCGGAATAGGCTTTCCGGATGCGCAATCTTATATTTGTGGGACTGATCGTCGCGTGCGCCGTAACGTTTGCGGTAGCTGCGAATCCGCACGTGATCACCTTCGGTAAGCCATTGCCGGTGAAACTGTTTGCCGGTCCCAACGAAGAAAAATCCGTGGACATAAAAATCCGTTCGCTGTACGTGGACGGCAAGCTGAAAGAGTTCACCACCGGCGAACCGCACGACGTTACCGACCGCATCTTCGTCGTCCGGCGCGCTTACCGGCTGAACGACTGGCTGCCCGAGGACCAGGGCGCCAACCACAAGTGGAAGTGGCAGCGCGGCGGCTGGCTGATGGTGGACCGCGAGACCGGGCGCGTCAGCCAAATCAGCCTGCCGCTGTTCGATCCGTTTTACTCGGTGGCAAGCTGGTACCGTGACTACGTTGCCTACTGCGGACTCAACGACGATGCGACCAAGCTATATGCCGTCGTGGCGCAGATCGGGACCAGGAAGGCGATCGTGCGCAAGGAGATCGGGACGGCCAAGAACGGCGACCTGCCCGATTCCGAGTGCGGCGCGCCGGACTGGCAGCGCCAGCCAATCCGCGTGACCTTCGCGCCCGCCTTGGGACAGAAGCTGACGTTCGCGATCCGCGGGCACGCGGCGGATATCGCGACGGATGCGAGCGAGGAATAGAAGACGTAATTGGTAATTCGTAATTCGGAAACGACAACTCTGTTTCTGGTACGAATTACGAATTTCGAATTACGAACGGCAGTAAGAATGCACGCTCTCGATGAATATCTCCGCGAAGCCGAGATCGCCCACAGTCATCTGTGCGCCGGGCAGGTGCTGGGCGTGCGCATGGCGATGCTGGGGCTGAAGAAGCTTGGCATCGAAGACCCGCGCGGCAAGGACCGCAAGCGCCTGGTGACGTTCGTCGAGATTGACCGCTGCGCGACGGACGCGATCGCGGTCGTGACCGGCTGCCGGCTGGGCAAGCGCGCGTTGAAATTCCGCGATTGGGGCAAGATGGCGGCGACGTTCGTGGACGTCAGCAGCGGGCGTGCGTTTCGCATTGCGGCGCGGGAGTCGTCGAAGGCGCTGGCCAAGAGCATGCACCCCGAGACCGAGAACAAGAACCAGCAGCAGATGCGCGCCTACCGCGAGATGAGCGACGCGGACTTGTTCACCGTACAGGAGGTGCGCGTCGAGTTGCCTCCCGAGGAGTCCCCGGGTTACCAAGGCGAGCGGACGGTGTGCGCCGAGTGCGGCGAGGGAATCAATTTCCGGCGCGAGGTGGTGCGCGACGGGCGAACGCTGTGCCGGGCGTGCGCGGGAGAGAAGTACTACACAACAGTTGGCAGTCGCCAGTAGCCGGTTGCCGGTTATTCACCACAAAGGACACGAAGGGACACGAGGGAACACAAAAGGTCCCTCGACTCGGACTAGCGTCCTCGCTCGGGATGACAATCATTCAGAGTTGCGAGACGCCGGTGCTGCAAAGGCTAGTCGTGCGCGGCGGCGATGGCTTCTTCTTCGCGCTCGACCTCTTCTATCGAGAGGGATTCCTTTTTGCGGAAATGGCGCAGCCACTGCTGGAAGCTTTCGAGGTACGTGTACACCACGGGCGTGATGTAAAGCGTGAGCATTTGCGAGAAGACCAGCCCGCCCACCACGGCCACACCCAGCGGACGCCGCGATTCCGAGCCCGCGCCCATGCCGAGCGCAATAGGCAGCGTGCCCATCAAGGCGGCCATGGTGGTCATCATGATGGGACGGAAGCGCACCAGGCAGCCCTGGTAGATCGCTTCTTCGGGCGACAGGCCGGACTTGCGCTGACTTGCGAGCGCGAAGTCGATCATCATGATCGCGTTCTTCTTGACGATGCCGATGAGCATGATGATGCCGACGAAGGCGTAGAGGTCGAGTTCCATCTTGAAGATCATCAGCGTGAGCAGCGCGCCGAAGCCGGCCGAGGGCAGTCCGGAGAGAATCGTGATGGGGTGGATGAAGCTCTCGTACAAAATGCCGAGCACGATGTAAATGATGAGGATGGCGGCGATCAGCAACAGGCCCAGGCCCTGGAGGGATTTTTCGAACTCCTTCGCCGTGCCCTGGAAGGTGGCGATGATGGTGCCGGGCAGCGTCTTGCGGGCCACGTCGCTGACCTGGTTGACGGCGTCGCCCAGCGAAACGCCCGGGCGCACGCTGAAGGATACGGTCGTCGCCGGCAGTTGCCCGAAGTGATTCACGGTGAGCGGACCGACGGTTTGCCGCATGGTCGCGAGCTCGTTCAACGGGATCAGCCGGCCGTCGGCGGAGCGGATGTAGAGCATGGAGAGGAAGTTCGGGTCGGTCTGGAACTCGTCCGCGACTTTGACGATGACTTTGTAGGCGTTGTTGGGCGCGAAGATGGTGGAAACCTGGCGCGCGCTGTAGGCGCTGGAGAGTGCATCCTCGACTGCCCCGGCACTGATGCCCATCGAGGAGGCTTTATCGCGATCGATGTCGATGTGCACGCGCGGGTTCTTCAGTTGCAGGTCGGTGGTTACGTCCACCAGGTCGGGCAACTGTGCCAGCTTCGCTTCCAACAACTGCGTGCTCTTGTAAAGCTCGTCGGTGTTCGGGCCCTGGAGCGTGTACTGGTACTGGCTCTTGGTCATCATGCCGCCGATGCGGATGGGCGGCGGATTTTGCAGGAAGACGCGCAGGTCCGCGACCTTCGCCAGTTGCGGGCGCAGCTTCTGCATGACTTCGTCCACGTGCGGCCGCTGGTTACGCGGTTTCAAGCGAAGGAAGAACATGCCGGTATTGGCGCCGCGGGTGGAGGCGGTGAAGTGCTCGATGTAGGGACTTTTTTGCAGGATTTCCGCCGTCCGCAGGTGCAGCCGAACCAGTTGATCGAAGGAAACGTCCTGCGAAGCTTCCGTCTGCGCGATGATTTGGCCGGTGTCCTCGCTGGGCAGGAAACCCTTGGGCACGACTTTGAACATGTACACGGTGGCGGCGAGAATCACCAGCGACACCGTCATGGTTACCGCGCGATAGCGCATCGCGCCGACCAGGGTGCGGTCATAGAAGTGAAGCAGGGCGTTGAATGCCGCCTCGGAAGCGCGATACATGCGTCCGTGGCTCTGTTCGCTGACCGGGCGCAGGAAGCGGCTGGCGAGCATGGGCGTCAGGCTGAGCGAAACCAGTCCGGAGACCAGGATCGCGCTCATGATGGTGACTGCGAATTCGTGCAGCACGCGGCCCAAAATGCCCGACATGAACAGCACCGGGATAAATACCGCGGCCAGGGAAATCGTCATGGAGACGATGGTGAAGCTGATCTCGCGGGAGCCGATGAGCGCGGCGTGCAAAGGCGTCTCCCCGCGCTCCATGTGCCGCACGATGTTCTCCAGCATCACGATGGCATCGTCCACGACGAAGCCCACCGAGAGCGTGAGCGCCATCATCGACATGTTGTCCACGCTGTAATTCAGCACGTACATGACGGCGAAGGTGCCCACCAGGGACATGGGCAGGGCCATGCTGGGGATGATGGTGGCGGAGATATTGCGCAGGAAAAGAAAGATGACCAGCACCACCAGCATGACCGTCAGCTTGAGCGTGAACTTCACGTCGTTGACGGAGGCGCGGATGGACTGCGAGCGGTCGTAGAGCACCTCGACGTGAACCGAGGCGGGGATCTGCGATTTCATCGAATCCATCAGGGCGAACACCGAGTTCACAACCTTGACGGTGTTGGTGCCGGGTTGGCGCATCACGGAGAGGCCGATGGAGCGTGTCGCCTGCTCGGGAGTGATGTCCCAGGCGGCGGTTTTGTCGTTCTCGACGCTGTCCACCACCGTGCCCAGGTCGCTCAACCGGACAGGCGCGCCATTGCGGTACACCACGACCATGGGCCGATAGGCGTCGGCGCTCATGAGCTGGCCGTTGGTTTCGATCGTGTATGCCTTGCGGTCGCCGTAGAGATTGCCGACCGCCTGGTTGGTGTTGGCGTTCGTGATCGCGTCCACCACTTCGTTGATTCCGATTTGCCGTGCGGCCAGCGCGCGCGGATTGAGCAGGGCGCGGACGGCGTACTTCTGCCCGCCTCCTACGTCCACCTGGGCGACGCCGTCGATCATCGAGATGCGCTGCGCCAACATGGTTTCGGCGTATTCGTCGAGGTCGGAGAGCTTCAGCGTGGGCGAGCTGAGTATTAGGCGCAGGACGGGTTGGTCGGCCGGGTTCACCTTGCGGAACGAGGGAGGCGTCGGCATGTCGGCCGGAAGATCGCGCGCAGCCCGCGAAATCATGGACTGCACGTCGAGGGCGGCAGCGTCAATGTTGCGATCAAGGGTGAATTGCAGCGTGATGCTGGTGCCGCCCAGGGAACTGCTGGAACTCATCGAGTCCACGCCGGCGATGGTGGAGAAGTAGCGCTCGAGCGGAAGTGCGACCGCGGTGGACATTGTCTCCGGGCTGGCGCCGGGCAAGCCGGCGCTGACCACGATGGTAGGGAAGTCCACGCTGGGCAGATCGCTGACGGGGAGCAGCAGGTAGCCAATCCAGCCGAAGAGCAGGATCGCCGCCATGACCAGCGTGGTCATGACCGGCCGCTTGATAAACAGTTCCGCGACGTTCACGGTTTCTCCCGGACGTTACAGGCAGAACATTTTAGCCCTGAAACGCAATTCCGCCATGAAGTTAACAGTTAAACATTGTTAAGGCTTTGCGCGCGCGGGTCAGTGTCGGCCGTCACAGTTGAAAGGCTGGGCAATGACGTGCGCTAAAATCAAAAATCCGGCGTTCTTTACCGCATCCAAAGCATTCGCATGGCCATCGGCAACAGCAACTTGCGAGCGACACAGCCCACGGCGCCAGCCTCGCGGCCGGGCCGGATGGCATTGATGCTGCGGTCGCTGCGGCACCGCAACTTTCAACTTTTCTTCGCCGGCCAACTGATTTCGCTGGTGGGCACATGGATGCAGATTATCGCCCAATCGTGGCTGGTGTACCGGTTGACCGGGTCGTC
>DAISJI010000110.1:0-7577 GCA_036821585.1 Terriglobales bacterium | reverse complement strand
CGGCGCCGATGCCCCGACCACATACGGCATTCTTCCCATCGGTCACGACGAGCACGCGCTTTGCACCGACAAGGTCCGCTACGTCGGCGACAACGTCGCCTGCGTCGCCGCCGTGGATGAAGCGACCGCCGAAAAAGCGCTGGAGCTGATTGACGTCGATTACGAACTTCTGCCCGCGTGGTTCGATCCCGAGCAGTCGATGAAGGCGGAAAGTGAGTTCATCCACGCCAACCGCGAGCACAACATCGAAAAGGAATATCACCACGTCTTCGGCGATCCCGACGCAGGTTTTGCGCAGGCGGATTACATCGCCGACGCACGGTACATCGCCAACGAAGTAACGCACGCGGCGATGGAGCCGCACTCCACGCTGGCGTCGTTCGAGATCGATCCGGCCACTGGAAAGCGGGGCCGGCTTACCGTCTGGTCCTCCACGCAGGTCCCTTACTACCTGCAGCACAAGCTCTCGCTCGTCCTCGATGTTCCGATGTCGCAGATTCGCGTGATCAAGCCGCTGGTCGGCGGCGGCTTCGGCGGCAAGAGCGAAATCATCCCGCTGGAGATCATCACGGCTGTCGCTGCGCGCGCCGCCAACGCGCCGGTGAAGATCACTTACACGCGCGAAGAAGTCTTCTGGGCGCACCGCGGACGCCCGCGCACCATCATCGACTTGAAGACCGGCGTGAAGAACGACGGCCGCATCGTGTCGGTCGCTGCGCGCGTCGTGCAGGACGGTGGCGGCTACTGCTCCTACGGCCCGGTGACCATCCTTTATTCCGGCGCATTGCTGGGCGCGCTCTACGACATCCCCAATGTCCGCTTCGACGGCTACCGGGTGCTCACCAACAAGCCTGCGTGCGGCGCCATGCGCGGGCATGGGACGGTCAACGTACGCTTCGCCTTCGAATCGCAGTTAGACGAAATCTGCGCCACGCTCAAGCTCGATCCCGCGGAGGTCCGCCGCCTGAACTTGCTCAAGCCGCCGTGCATCACCGTCAACGGCCTGCGCGTGCTCAGTTACGGATTGCCGGAATGTATCGAGAAGGTGGTCGCGGCGTCGAAGTGGGACGAGAAGCGCAAGGCCCGGAGCCCGAAGCCCGGAGCCCCCAAGCGTGGGCTCGGACTTGCGTGCAGCCATTACGTTTCCGGCGCGGCCAATTCCATCATCCGTTCCGACATGCCGCACTCGACGGTCAACATCAAGGTCGATCGCGACGGCGGCGTGGTCGCGTATACGGGCGCGTCGGAAATCGGGCAGGGCTCCGACACGATGACCGCGCAGATCATCGCCGAAGTACTCGGCTGTAGCGTCGGACGCGTGAAGGTCATCGCCGCCGATACCGACCTCACTCCGATTGACATTGGTTCCTATTCCAGCCGCGTGACGATGATGGCAGGCAATGCGTCGCTGCGCGCCGCCGAGGACGTTCGCAAGAAGATCGCGCCTGCGGCCGCGCGCAAACTGAACTGCGCTCGCGAAGATGTCGTTTTCGGCAACGACATGGTCTGGCGCAAAGGTGTTACTCCGCCGCAAACCGCTAGTCCAAATGCCGCCGCGATTCTCGAGGACAAAGATCGTCCGCGCGGCGCCGCTGCTCCCGAAGTGAAAGTCCAGGGCCACGTCGAGGGCCAAATTCTCCGCGGAGCCTTGCAGCAGAAGCGCAAGGACGAAGGTCCGAAGGACTGGATGAGCTTTGAAGAAGCCGTGGTCGGCGCCATCGACTTCATTGGCGCGCTCACCGGCACTGGCTCCTACGCCCCCTCCGACGGTGCGCGCGGTGGCAAGTTCAAAGGCAGTGGCGTCGGTCCGTCGCCTGCGTATTCCTATTCCGCGCAGGTGGCCGAAGTCAGCGTGGACGAAGAAACCGGCGAAGTGACGGTCCACAAAATCTGGGCGGCTCACGATTGTGGGCGCGCGCTGAATCCGGTTGCGGTCGAAGGCCAGGTCATCGGCTCCGTCTGGATGGGACTGGGCCAGGCGTTGCAGGAAGAGATGGTCTGGAAAGACGGACTGCTCATGAATCCGGGCTTGCTCGAATACCGTTCACCTTCCTCGGCAGAGTCGCCCGAAATCGAATGCTTCATCGTCGAGAGCATCGATCCCGAAGGACCGTTCGGCGCCAAGGAAGCGGGAGAAGGCTCGCTGGCAGCGACGATTCCGGCAATCTCGAATGCCATTTACGACGCAATCGGAATTCGGCTGCGCGAGTGCCCGTTCTCGCCGGAGCGGATTCTTTCCGCCATCCGCGACCGTGACCGTGCCAAGAAGATTGATTTGACCGAGGGCGTCGATCCAACCGCTCCTGCGCGGCTGCGCGAGCACGGTGGTTCGCTCTGGTTCAAGGGCAAGGGCCCCGCGCGACATCCACTCGATCCCGCGCGCGCCGCTCAGCCGCCACAGCCGGGGGGTGACGACTAATGTCGCTTCCCGAATTCCAGTACCTGCGCCCGCGCTCCATCGACGAAGCTGTCGAGATGCTGGGCAAACACGCGCCCAGCGTGCAGATCCTCGCCGGCGGCACCGACCTGTTGCCCTCACTGAAGCAGCAACTGTTCGCGCCGCGTTACTTGGTGGACCTCGGTGGTGTGCGCGAGTTGCGCGCGATTCTTCCTGCCGACGGCGGCCTGCAAATCGGCGCCATGACCACGCTTACGAATCTGGAGCGTTCGCGCGAGGTCGCACAGCGTTATCCGGTGCTGCACGAGGCGGTGAAGACCGTTGCTTCGCCGGTACTGCGCAACATGGGCACCGTGGGCGGCAACATCTGCCTCGACACGCGCTGCCTCTGGTACAACCAGTCGCTGGCGTGGCGCAAATCCTGCGGCTTTTGCATCAAGAAGGACGGTGACCTCTGCCACGTTGCGCCCGGCGGGAGCAAGTGCTGGGCCGCGTTTTCCGCCGACACGCCTCCCGCGCTCCTCTGCCTGGAAGCCGAAATCGAGATCGCCTCTCCGCGTGGCGTTCGCCGCATGCCCCTCGCTGAGTTCTATAACAACGATGGTGTCGACCGCATGAAGCTGGCGAAGGACGAATTGCTCACGCGCGTGATTCTTCCGGCACGAACGGCGGGATGGCGCGGCGTGTATCGCAAGCTGCGCGTGCGCGGCTCGATCGACTATCCGCTCGCCGGCGTTGCCGTAGCTCTTCAGCGCAACGGAACGGTTTCCGAAGCGCGCATCGCGATCACCGGCGTGAATCCCGCTCCGCTGCTGGTCCGCGCCGACTCGCTGACGGGCAGGGAATTGTCCGACGAGTTGGCCGCACAAGTTGCCGACGTCGCAGCAAAGGCTGCGAAGCCGCTGACCACTTCGGCGCTTACTCCCGAGTATCGCCGCGAGATGGTGCGCGTTTTCACCCGGCGGGCGCTGCTGGCCGCGGGAGCAGAATGAGAGCGTCACTTTGATCACCGACTGCCACATCCATATTCAGCCCATGGAGATGTTCAAGCCCGAGGCGCTGAAGCTGATGAAAGCCAAGCGGGGCGCGGAGTTTGCGCGTATCGAGGAGTTTTGCCGCTCGCCCAAGGCCTTCCTGAAGCACATGGACGAAGTCGGGATCGATCGCGCGGTACTCATCAATTACGTCGCGCCGGAAGTGATCGGCTTTACCGCGGGCGTGAACCAGTTCATCGCCGACTACGTGAAGGCCGATCCGAAGCGGCTGATCCCCTGCGGCAGCCTGCACCCGCGCCACACCAACAACGTGCTCGCCGACGTGGAGAACATCATCCGGCTCGGCATCCGGCTGATCAAGATCCATCCGCCGCACCAGTTGCTCTATCCCAACGATTACGTCCATGGCGTGAAGGAACTGGAGATCATCTATCGCGCGGCGGAAGCGAATGGTATTCCGGTGATGTTCCACACCGGGACGTCGATTTTCCCGGGCGCACGCAACAAGTACGGCGACCCGATGTACGTGGACGACGTCGCGGTTGATTTTCCCCGGCTGAAAATCCTGCTCGCGCACGGCGGCCGTCCCTTGTGGATGGACACCGCGTTCTTTCTTATCCGGCGTCATCCGAACGTTTACCTGGACATCAGCGGCATCCCACCGAAGACGCTGCTGAAGTATTTTCCGCGCCTGGAAGAGATCGCGTCGAAGACGCTGTTCGGAACCGACTGGCCGGGCCCGGGCGTGCCCGACATGAAGAAGAACCTGGACGACTTTCGCGCACTTCCGCTTGCGCCCGCGACGCAGGAACAAATCCTGAGCAAGACCGCGCTGACCATCTGGCCGGAGTAGCTCACCACCAAGGACACGAAGGAGCACGAAGGAAATCTACGGAGTACCCAGCTTCGTCTTCATGTTCGCGTACTCCACCTCCGGCATTTGCACCAGCACTGCACCTTTGCCGATCCAGCGCACGATCTCCTCGATATTCCCTTCTGGCATTGCCGTACATCCAGCCGTGCCATTTCCCGAAGCCGGTCGGATATGGAGGAAGATGCAGGAGCCGGCGCCGGACTTGGTGTCGCTCATGTTGTACGGGACGACCACGCCCCACTTGTAGAGCGAGATCTCGCGCATCTTCTCGGAGCTGTTCCAATCGACCGGAACCTCGCTGCGGTCCACGATGTGCGCGTAGTGCTTCGATTTGACGTCGTCCACGCACTCGATGGCCGGGGTGAGCGGCAGGTAATCCTTCGCGACGGGCAGGGAATCGGCGAAGCCGAATGTCTGCGTCAGCCGAAAGACTCCGGCTGGAGAGCGCCCATCGCCCTCACGCTTTACGGGGGCGTCTTTCTCCGGCGGCAGCGCCGGTGTCCAGCCCATGCCGTTCTTGCCGACGACGATCTCCACCGGACCGCCAAGCTGCTCCCAGTGTCCGCCGCGCTTTTCATAGCGCACCAAACGGCCCTTGACCGAGTTCCACTCCGGCGTGGTGACGATGATGAGCTTGTCGGCTTTTGCGATGAGACTTCGGTCGGAGGGGCGTTGCGCACTCGCTCCCACTGCCAGAAGGAGAAGTGCACAGAGAAGCAGGGTAGGTTTCATCTTGCCCTGATGATAACAAGGCCGGTCGAGGGCGACCGGCCTACACGGCGGTTGCTTTTGATCGCGGCGGCCGAGGGCGGCCGCCGTACGTATTTCCGGATGCATTCAGAGGCGGCCCCGGCGGAGGCGCCGGGGCCTACTCATTTACTTTAGCTGGATTCCCAGGCCACCTGGCGCATTCGGTGTTCCGCCACGGCCTTCCAGCTCGTCGGCCAATCCGGTCGCGCCGTAAATTTTTCGCAGGCTTTCGATGATGCCCTGCGAATCCACTTCCACGGACCGGCCGATCTTGTCCTCGAACTGGAAGTTCCACGGCAGCGATTGCATGTTGCCGTCGAAGATGATGCCCACCACTTCGCCCTTGGTGTTCACCACCGGGCTGCCCGAGTTGCCGCCGATGATGTCCGGCGTCGAGATGGTGTTGAACGGCGTATTGAGCTTGATCTTCGACTTGCCGTCCATCCAGCTCTGCGGAAGTTTGTACGGGTCTTTGTTGCCATGCTTCGCCGCGTGCTCGTAGGCCCCGCCGAGCGTGGTGAAGTAGGAGACCTTGGTTCCGGAGGGAGCGATGTGCCCGCGGCCGTCTTCGGTGAAGCCCTTCATGGCGCCGTAGCTGAGGCGCAGCGTAAAGGTCGCGTCCGGCGGCGTGTTCATACCCTCGGTGGCGAAGCGCAGCTTGGCGAACTTGCCGCCGTTGCGGCGCTCCACGGCGTCCACCTGGTCGTCATAAGCCTTGCGGAGTTCGCGGGCTTGGGGATCGATGTTGCGGAAGAGCACGATCAACGGATCGGCGCTCTTCTCGATCGCCGGCGCGCCGCCCTGGTAGAGCTGCTTGCGGAAGTTCACGTCGTCGAGCTTCGAGCCGTTTACCAATTCGGTGGCGCGCTGCCCGGGGTCCTTGCCGGCCAGGATTTTCTGCACGGTCGGATCGCTGGCCCCGATTTCGTCCACCATCTCGCGGAAGGCTTCCGTCAACATGACAACTTCCAGGCTTTTGTAGACCGGCGCGGTCGAAAGCAGCGACTGCTCCAGCGAGGCCAGCGCCGACTCACGATATTCGCGCAGACGTTCGCCGCTCGGCTTCTGCTTTTCCGCGGCCAGGCGGACGAGGTCGCGCGCGTAGCCGGCCATTTCGCCCCAGCCGCTGCGCCGCTCGATGTAGGTCAGCGGCTTGAATATCTTGCGATAGGTCTGGGCGGCCTGGTCGATCTCGCTCCAGGGATCGCCGAATTCCGCTTTCTTCTTCGGATCTCCGGCGACCGCCTGCTTCAGTTTCTGCTCGGACTGTTCTTTTTCCGCCATAAGCGACTTATCGAGCAGTCCGCCCTGGTAGCCGGTATAGGCCTTCACCGAGTTCTGGTATCCGAAGATGTCTTCCTGCGCCAGGCGCGCGTTCTCTTCGGACTTGGCGGCGAATGCTTGCAACGCGTCAATGCGCTGCTTGTAGTTCTTCATCGCCCACGGGTACTGCGCGTCGCGGCGGAAGGTCAGTTGCGCCATGGTGAGCATGCGTCCGGTCGAGCCCGGGTGGCCGCTGACAAAGATCAGCTCGCCCTCCTTCACTCCGGCATTCGACCACTTGAGGTAATCGTTCAGGTGCACGGGCTGGTTGTTCTCGTAAATGCGGAAGAAGGTGATATCGAGGTCGTAGCGCGGATACTCGAAGTTGTCGGGATCGCCGCCGAAGAAGGCGATGTCGAACTCGGGCGCGAAGACCAGGCGCACGTCGGTGTACTTCTTGTAGCGATAGAGGTTGTACATGCCGCCGGCGTAAAGCGTAACGACGTCACAGCGCATGCCGGTACTCTTGGTGCAGTCGCTTTCGATGGCCGACATCTCGGAGCGCATCGCGGTGGCGCCGGCCGCGGCATCCACGCCGGGCTTCACGGCGCCCTGCACTCTCGCAGTCACGTCTTCGATGCTCTGCAATACGTTGAGTTCGAGGTCGGCGCACTTTACTTCTTCGGCGCGCGTCTTGGCCAGGAACGAAAGCTTGTAGTAGTTCTTCTCCGGCGTGGAAATCTGCTGGAGGCAGGTCGCGGCGACGTGATGGTTGGTGAAGGTCAGCCCGTCGGCGGAGACGAACGAACCGGAGCCGCCGTTGTTGAAGCGCACCGACGCCGAGCGCACGTGGTCGAGCCACGCCTGGTCGGGCGCCCATCCGTACTTCGCTTTTACCTTGTCGGTCGGGAAGTGGTTGTACAGCCACATGCCCTCGTCGGCTACGGCCACGCCGGCCAGCAAGAGCGCCACGGTAAGGATCAGGACAATTCTCTTCATCTTTGGCTCCATGAATGCGCTTTGAGGATCTGCAAAACTCTCTATTGTACGCAGCGACCCGGAGAATTGACACAGAGGGGTACATATGGTGGAATCCACTTATCGCAGGTTACGGGTGGCGAACAAAAGGCGCAACCTTACGATATGGACTGTTATCAACAATTACGCGGAACCCTGACTGAGCATCAGTTCCGGGCGTAACTATTCTGCCTTCCGACATTGACGTCCGCGCATTGGCCTGAAAAGAAGGATCTCGACGCTCAACGGAGTATTCCGCTCTTCGATTTCACTCCTTATT
>DAISJI010000109.1:5214-7579 GCA_036821585.1 Terriglobales bacterium | reverse complement strand
GGTTTCGCCATCGGTGAGGACCGGCTGGTGCTGGCTTTACCGGGGTCGGCGGAGGCGCTCGCGCACAAGCCGGACGCTTACATCGCACCGCTCGGAGCGGGCATGAACCGCGAGGCGGCGAAACTGGCGCGCGAGCTGCGCAAGCACGACCTCGTGATCGAGATGGGCGACGAGAGCTTCCGGCTGAAGAAATCGTTCGATACCGCCGACAAGCTGGGCGCGCACTACGTGATCATTGTGGGCGAGAACGAGGTTGCGTCGGGCAACTTCGCCCTCAAGCAACTGGGCGGCGAGCAGCAGACGGTGCCGCGCTCAGAGCTGGCGTCCCGCATCCAATCGCACAAATAGCGTCACGCTCTCTCCACCGCCAGCGCCATCCCCATGCCTCCGCTGACGCAAAGAGTCGCAACGCCCTTGTTCGCCGCACGCTTCTTCATCTCGTGCAACAGCGTGACCACGATGCGAGCGCCGGTACAGCCAATCGGATGTCCGAGCGCGATGGCGCCGCCGTTAACGTTGAGCTTATCGCGGTCGAAGTGAAGCTCGCGATCGCAGGCCAGCACCTGTGCGGCGAAGGCTTCATTGAGTTCGACCAGGTCGAAATCCTGCGGCTTGAGTCCGTAACGCTCTTCCATTTTCTTCATCGCCGGCACCGGGCCGATGCCCATGGTGCGCGGGTCCACGCCCGCCGAGGTCGCACCGATAATCCGCGCCAGCGGCTTCAAGTTGTGCTTCTTCACAAACGCTGCACCGGCGACAACCACGGCGGCCGCACCGTCGGTAATGCCGGAAGAGTTAGCGGCCGTGACCGTTCCCGTCTTGGAAAATGCGGGCGAGAGCTTCGCCATCTTCTCCAACGTTGCGCCGATAAACGGATGCTCATCGCGCGAGAAGACGGTCGAGCCCTTCTTGCCTTCAATCGTGACCGGAACGATCTCGTCGGCGAAGCGGTTGCTGTTGATGGCCTGCTCGGCGCGTTGCTGCGACGTGAGCGCGAACTGGTCCTGTTCCGCGCGCGAAATCTTATATTGCTCGGCCAGCACTTCCGCGGTCTCGCCCATCACCATGCCGCACACGGGGCAGTTGAAGCCGTCGCGGTACATGCCGTCCACGATCTGGGCGTTGCCCATGCGGTAGCCCCAGCGCGCGCTCTCCAGGTAATAGGGCAGGCGCGACATGGACTCCGTGCCGCCGGCGAGCGCGCAATCGTAATTCCCGTGCGCGATCTCCTGCCACGCCAGCGCGATCGACTTCATTCCCGAGGCGCACGCCTGGTTCACCGTGTACGCCGGCACTTCATGCGGTACGCCGCTGCGGACGGAAATCTGGCGCGCCGGATTGGGTCCGCCACCGGCCTGGCGTGCGTTGCCGAAAATCGTCTCCTGCACCTGGTCGGGAGAAACGCCCGCCCGCTCCATCGCCGCTTTCGCCGCAACCACACCCATGTCGGCGGCGGTCAGCGAGGCCAGCGAGCCGCCGAACTTTCCGATCGGCGTGCGCACGGCGGAGAGAATGAATACGTCATTCAATGAATTTTCCACGAGCAAAGTCTAGCAGGCGCTTTTTAGTAATTGGTACTTCGTAATTAATTCTTTGACCCAAATTACCGTGCACGGACGTCGCCATGTGTTCGGCAGCCGATTACCGATTACCAATTACCGATTACCGATTACACTTTTCCTGTGCCCGTCATTTACGGCATCAACGCCGTTCTGGAAGCGCTGAAGGCCCGCGGACGTTCCTTCGAGTACGTCGGCGTGGCGCGCGAACGCAACGATCAGCGCGTGCACAAGATCGTCAGCGAGTGCCGCGCGCTGGGCGTGCCGGTGCGCGCCATTCCTCGTCCGGACCTGGATCGCCTCGCGTCTTCCAGCAACCACCAGGGAGTGGTCGCAATTACTTCGGCGAAGGAATATTCCGACATCGAAGACCTGTTGCAAAAACGCCGTGGTGAGCGGGCGTTCCTGGTCGTGCTCGACGGCGTGGAAGATCCGCACAACCTGGGCGCGATTCTGCGCACGGCCGATGCCGCCGGTGTGGATGGCGTCGTCATTCCCGAGCGCCGCGCCGTGGGAGTGAATGCGACGGTGACGAAGGCGTCGGCAGGTGCGTCGGAGCACGTGCCGGTGGCCAAGGTCACCAACATCCACCGCACGATTGAAGAGCTCAAGAAGAAAAATATCTGGACCGTGGGACTCGACGAGCGCGGCGACTGCTTCTACGACGAAGTCGACTACGACATGGATTGCGCGCTGGTACTGGGCGCCGAAGGACACGGCCTGCACGACCTGGTGCGCAAGACCTGCGACTTTGTCGTGAAGATCCCCACGGCGGGCCATGTGCCGTCGCTCAACGTGTCGGTCGC
>DAISJI010000109.1:0-5114 GCA_036821585.1 Terriglobales bacterium | reverse complement strand
CCCTCGACCGCACCGCCTTCACCTTCCTCAGCTACGACCTGGAAGTGCGCGTCGATCCTGCCGGGCAGGCGATGTCGGCCCGCGGCAAGATCCGCCTGCGCAATGATTCGGCCGCGGCGCAGAGCGAATTCGTGCTACAGATTTCCTCCTCGCTCAAGTGGCGCCTGGTCGAAGTAAACGGCAAGGACGTTCAGTACAGCGAGAACCTCTACATCACCGACATCGATCACACCGCCGCCGTGAATGAAGTCGTGGTACGCCTGCCGGAGCCGGTTCCGTCGCGTGGGACGATCGAGGTTGAAGTCGGCTACGCCGGGCAGATCTTGCGCGACGCCAAGCGCCTGACCCAGATGGGCGTGCCCGCCGCGACTGCCGCACGCAGCGACTGGGACCGCGTCGAGGAGCCGCTGACGGCCTTGCGCGGGGTTGGTTACGTCGCGTGGTATCCGGTGGCGCTGGCGGCGGTGAATCTCTCCGAGCTGGATTATTTCTCGACGCTTGCCGCCTGGAAGGACCGCCAGCGCTCCAGTTCGATGCGCCTGAATCTGTGCTGGGTGAGCGAGGAAGAAAACCTCAATGTAATTTCCAACGGCGTGCTCGAGGGTGCCAACCGGAACGTGCTCGGCGAAACCGATGAGATCGCCACGCATCGCGGCTGCTCGCTGTACTCGTTTGCGAACCTCGGCTGGACGGTTCCGTCGTTTGCCATCGCGAATTACGCGTCGTTGCTGCGCCCGGCAATCAATGTTTTTCATTTGTCCGACCAGGCCTCGCTGGCGCAGGAGTATGTGCTGGCGGCGGAAAAAGTGTTGCCGCTGGACGCGCAGTGGTTCGGCGATCCGAAGAAAAAAGTTACCGTCGTGCAGGTGCCGGACGCGGGCGCCGCGTCGTTCGAGAGCGGTCCCATGCTATTCACACCGCTGGAGACGCTCGACCGTAAAGGGCTCGAAGCGCGCATGATGCACCAGTTGGTGCACGCATCGTTCTCCTCGCCGCGGCAGTGGATCGACGAAGGCCTCGCGCATTTCGCCATGGCCCTGTTGCGCGAGCAGGACGGCCGCGCCGCCGCGATCGTGTACATGAACCAGTTCCTGGCGCCGTTGCAGTCCGCCGAAAAGCAGCCGGGAGAGCACGGGCTGGCGACCTCGACCGACGAACTGATGTACCGCATCAAGGCCATGTTCGTCTGGTGGATGCTGCGCGACATGGTGGGCGACGCGGCGCTCCAGCGCGCGCTCAAGCAGTATCGTCCCGCCGACGACAAATCGCCGAGCTACCTGCCCGACCTGATCGCGCGCGAGGCGCACCGCGACTTGTCGTGGTTTTTCGACGAGTGGGTCTATCGCGATCGCGGCCTGCCCGATTTCCGCGTGGTCAGCGCGTTTCCGCGGCAGACGTTGGCGAATGCATACGTCGTGGCGGTCACGGTGGAAAACCTGGGCGCGGTATCGGCTGAGGTGCCGGTGATCGTCCGCACCGCGCAGGGAGACCGGGTGAAGCGCGTGCTGGTCAAGGCGCACGACAAGGCCATCGAACGCATCGAGGTGCCGGTGGTGCCGACCGAGGTCATCGTCAACGACGGCAGCGTGCCGGAAAGCGATACGGCAAATAATTCGTTCGTGATTCCCAAGGAACCCAAACGGTGATCGCGAGTCGGTGATCGGGCGGTCGAATCATGGGCATTTCTGCCGGTCACTGATCACCGACCACCGGCTACCGGTTGCTACAATGCTTTACTCGGCAGGAGTGTACTTTGGCTTACATCCAATTCCTCGGCGCGGCCGGCGTCGTCACCGGCTCCAAGCACCTCATCAATACAACGGAAGACACCACCGGCAAGACCGGAATGCAGGTCCTGATCGACTGCGGCCTCTTTCAAGGACAAAAAGAGTGGCGCGAGAAAAACTGGCAGGACCCGCCGCTGCCGGCGCGCGAGATTGACGCCGTCATCCTCACGCACGCGCACCTCGACCACACCGGCTGGGTCCCGCGGCTGGTGAAGGAAGGCTATCGCGGCCCCATCTACGCCACACCCGCCACGGTGGACTTGTGCGGCGTGCTCTTGGCGGATTCCGGGCACCTGCAAGAAGAAGATGCCGCGTTTCACAACAAGCGCAAATCATCGAAGCACGAGCCCGCGCTGCCGCTCTACACCATGGAGGAGGCGCAGGAGTCGATGCGCTACTTTCGTCCGGTGAATTTCGGCGAGACGGTGCCGCTGCTTTTCGGCGTCAGCTTCCGTTTTGTACGCGCCTCGCACATCGTGGGCTCGTCCATGGTAGAGATTGCGGCGGCAGGGAAGCGCCTGCTCTTCACCGGCGACATCGGCCGCGTGCGCAACTCCGAAATCGCCCCCGGACGCGTCGTTCACTCCGGCCCCACCGAAGGCGAAAGCGCGGACGTCCTGGTGATGGAATCGACTTACGGAAATCGTCTGCACCCGCACACCGACCCGCGCCCCGAGATGGCCAAACTGATCACCGACACGGTCAAGCGCGGCGGCAGCATTATCGTGCCGGCGTTTGCCGTCGAGCGCACGCAGAAGTTCCTGTTCATGATCAAGGAAATGATGGAGTCCGGGTCGATCCCGCGCATCCCGGTCTTCGCCGACAGCCCGATGGCGATCCAGGCGGTGAAAATATTTCTCAAGCACAGCGAAGAGTTCAGCGAAGAGACCAAACAGTTAATTGCGAAATACGGATCGCCCGAAAGCTGGGCCAACTTCAATTTCGCCGTCACGTCCGCCGAGTCGAAGAAGATCAACGAGACGCGCTACCCGTGCATTATCGTTTCGGCGAACGGCATGTGCATGGGCGGACGCATCCAGCACCACCTGCTGCAACGTCTGCCCGACCCGCGCAACCTGATCCTGTTCATCGGATTCCAGGCGCTGGGCACGCGCGGACGCCAGATCAAGGACGGCCAGCCGCAGGTCAAGATCTTCGGCGAAATCGTGCCGGTGCGCGCGCATGTCGCCGCCATCGAGCAGTTCAGCGACCACGCCGATACGCCTGAGTTGCTGGAATGGTTGCGTACCTTCAAGAACCAACCGGGCATGACCTACCTGGTGCACGGCGAGCCGGCGGCATCGGAAGCGCTGCGACAGGCGATTTCGCAACAATTGAAGTGGAACGTCGAGATTGCGAAGTGGATGGAGAAGGTGCCGATCGGAGATTCTAGTGTGGGTGCGAGTTCGTAAACCGCACCAGCGCTTCCAATTTTTCTCTTGCCGCACCGGAGTCGAGCGACTTCGCGGCCAGCGGCAGCGCTTCGGAGATCGAATCCGTGCGTCCGGACGCTACCAGCGCCGCCGCCGCGTTCAGCAACACGACGTCGCGCCGAGCCGATTGCTGACCGGCAAGAATCTCCCGGATGATTTCAGCATTTTCCTGTACGTCGCCGCCGGATATCGCCGATAGCGGCGCCCGCTTCAGGCCAAACTGCTCCGGTTCGATCTCATAGGTCTTGACCATGCTGTCGCGCACCTCGGCCACGCGCGTCGGGCCGGTGATGGTGATCTCGTCGAGTCCGTCGTTGCCGTGCACCACCAGCGCCCGCCGCACTCCAAGCATGTTGAGCGCGTACGCGAGCTTCTCCACCAACTCCGCCGAATAAACGCCCACGACCTGGGCCGAGGCGTGCGCCGGGTTGGTGAGCGGCCCAAGCAGGTTGAAGACGGTGCGGATGCGTAACTCGCGCCGCGCCGGCTGCACGAACTTGGTCGCCGTATGCATCGCCGGCGCGAATAGAAATGCGATTCCAATTTCGTCGAGACACGCCGAGAGTTTCGCCGGCGGCAGCACCAGGTTCACGCCCAGCGCCTCCACCACGTCAGCCGAGCCACATTTGGACGTCGCGCTGCGATTGCCGTGCTTGGCCACGCGTACGCCCGTGCCCGCAACCACCAGTGCGGTGACAGTCGAAATGTTGAAGGTGTCGGCCGCATCGCCGCCGGTGCCGCAGGTGTCCACCAGCGCCTCGCGCTCGGTGCCGCTGACGTCGAGCGCGGAATCATGGGTGATCAGGGGAGTGGCGGCGGCGCGGATCGCCTCCGCGAATCCGACGATCTCCTCCACCGTCTCGCCCTTCATGTGCAACGCTACCAGCAGCGCCGCGATCTGCGCGTCGGTAGCTCCACCGGTCAGGATTTCGCCCATCACATCGCGCGCCTGCTGGCGGGTGAGCGACTGGCGGTGGTTCACGATGGAATGGAGGGCGTCGATGATCATTGGAGAGTGTGATTGTAACCGCACCCGCCGGGCGGTTGCACTAATTTTGGTACATCACCGTTTTCGGTGTTCCCCGTCACGTTTCGCGGTGAATACGCGCGCAGACCCTTCCGCGTCACACCCTGCGGGTTATACAATCATTGGTTTTGCGGTGCGTTTTGAAACAAACCGTAAGGTCTCATCCATGAAAATTCACGAATATCAGGCAAAGGCAATTCTCTCCAAGTACGGCGTGGCCGTCCCGCGCGGCGAGATGGCAACCACGGTGGAAGAAGCGAAGCAAATCGCGCGCCGGCTGTTCGATAACGGCGCGTCCAGCGTGGTGGTAAAGGCGCAAATCCACGCCGGCGGACGCGGCAAGGGCGGCGGCGTGAAGCTGGCGAAATCGGTGGAAGAGGCTGCGCAGCTCGCCGAAAAGATGCTCGGCATGACGCTGATCACGCACCAGACCGGTCCCGAGGGCAAGGTTGTGCAGCGGCTGCTGATCGAGGAAGGGCTGCCCATCGACCGCGAGCTCTACCTCAGCATGTTGCTCGACCGCCAGGAAGCCAAGCTGCTCATCATGGCGTCGCAGGCCGGCGGCATGGAGATCGAGCAAGTCGCCGCCGAGACTCCTGACGCGATCATCAAGGAGCACATCGAGCCGGGCATCGGGCTGATTCCGTTCCAGGCGCGCAAGATTGCCTTCGCCCTCGGCCTCAAGCCGGAGCTGGTGAACCAGGCGGTCACGCTGCTCACCGCACTGTACAAGGCGTATCTCGACACCGACGCTTCGCTGGTGGAAATCAATCCGCTGATCACGACCAAGGACAACCGCCTGATCGCGCTCGACGCCAAGGTCAACTTCGACGACAACGCGCTCTTCCGCCACAAGGACATCAAGGA
>DAISJI010000108.1:0-7666 GCA_036821585.1 Terriglobales bacterium | reverse complement strand
CATCACTAACCCGAGTGCGCTAACCGTCATATCATCGGCACAGCCGCATGCGTGTGCGGCGCCGCCAACATGGTCAGTGGCAATCGCGAACAACGGTGGTTCTGGGGCACGCTGGTCCTGTCCAGCGTCAGCATTATTGCCCTCGTGTTTGCCTTCTGGGAGCTGGTCGAAAACCACTACTTCCGCGACCTGAATTACGTCAGCCTGCACTATCTCTACATCAGCCGCGGCGTCGCGTCGTCGCTTCTGCTGGCTGCCTGGGCCGCGTGGTTCGTGCTGCGGCAGCGGCGGCATGCGGAAGCGGAGTTGCGGCGCTCGCACGCTCGTTATCACGGGCTGCTCGAAGCCTCGCCGGGCGCGGTGGTGTTGTTCGATCGATCTTTCCGCGTGGCGGAATGGAACGCCGCCGCCGAGCGGCTCTATCGCTTCGAACGCGCCCAGGTGGTGGGGCAGACACTGCCCACCGTCCCGCCGCAACGCCAGGCCGAACTCGATGCGTTGATGCAGCGCGTCGATAAGGGCGAATCGGCGCTCGATTGCGAAACCCAACGCTTCGACCGTGCCGGCAAGTTGATCGACGTCCAGCTCAGCTTGCAGGCTTATCAGGAGCGCCACCACGAGTATTACCTCGAGGTCACGTCCGACATCTCGGAGCGCGTCCGCATGCGCGAGATGCTGCTCGAGGTCGAAAAGCTGACCAGCATGGGCAAGATGGCCGCTGGCACGGCGCACCACCTCAACACGCCCATGGCCTCCTTGCTGCTGCGCGTGCAGATGATGCGCGATCGCGCCGGTAACGACGGTTTCGCCCACGATCTGGAGCAGCTCGAAAGCACGATCGGTTTCTGCCAGCAGTTCATCCGGCGGCTGCTGGATTTCTCGCGCCGTCCCGCTCTGCAAAAGGAGCCGCAAGCGATCACACCCCTGATCGAGGCGGTCCTGGGATTCATGGGGCCTTCGTTTGCGTCTCGCCAGGCGCAGGTGACGACCAACCTGTCCGGCTTCGACTGCAAGGTCTACGCCGAAAGCAATCAGATCGAAACGCTGTTCATCATCCTTCTCAGCAACGCACTCGACGCGATCTCACCCGGTGGCAAGATCCACGTCCGCTGCCTTCGCGAGGACGACAACCTGCGCATCGAGCTCTCCGATACCGGCGGCGGCATCAGCGACGCCGACCGCGAGCGCGTCTTCGAGCCTTTCTTCACCACCAAGCCTCCGGGCAAGGGAACGGGACTGGGCTTGGCGATTGCGCGTAACATCGTGAGCGACCACGGCGGCCAGCTCCAGTTGCGCAGCGCTCCGGGCGTTGGCACGACTGCCGAGATCTTGTTGCCGGTCGTTTCGCCGGTTCGTCCGCAGGAGGTCGCCCCGTGAGTGCCCCGTTCGAAATCCTTATCGTGGACGACGACCTCGGCCTGGCCGCCACCTTGCGCGACCTGCTCTCCGAGGAAGGCTACTCCGCGGCCGTGGCGGCGAATGCGGATGAAGCCGTGCGCCTGCTCGACGAAAACCCTTCTGCCGCCCTCGCGCTGCTCGACCTCGTGATGCCCGGTTGCGACGGCCTCGCTTTGATGGAACGCCTGCACACTCGCCATCCCGAACTGCCCGTCCTCATCATGACCGGCTTTGGAACCATTGAAACCGCGGTCGAGGCGATCAAACGCGGGGCCGAAGATTATCTGACCAAGCCCTTCGACCGCGAGGCCGTCCGCAAGAAAGTCGGACGTCTCATGGAGCTGCACCTGCTGCGCACGCGCGTGGCGCAGCTCGAGGAAAATCTTCAGCACGCCAGCGATCCCTTTGCTCCGATCTCCTACGTCTCCCCCCAGATGCAGCGCATCGTGGAGCGGACGCGTGCGGCGGCCCTCAGCAATGCGTCGGTCCTGATCGTCGGCGAAACCGGCACCGGCAAAGAGATGTTGGCGCGCGCCATCCATGGCGCCAGCCGCCGCGCCTCGGAGCCCTTCGTCCCCGTGAACTGCGGCGCCCTCCCGCGTGATTTGGTGGAGAGCGAGCTGTTCGGCTATCGCAAGGGCGCGTTCACCGGTGCGCACGCCGATGCGCCGGGCGTTTTCCTCTCCGCCGGGAAGGGAACGGTCTTCCTCGATGAGATCGGCGAGATGCCGAAAGACGCGCAAGTGAAACT
Organism: Terriglobales bacterium; assembly: GCA_036821585.1. Taxonomy (GTDB): domain Bacteria; phylum Acidobacteriota; class Terriglobia; order Terriglobales; family Acidobacteriaceae; genus DAISJI01. Next base: position 5,517 of record DAISJI010000108.1, on the reverse strand, counting down.
CCTCCGCGTCTTGCAGGAAGGCGAATTGCGTGCGGTGGGCAGCGCACGGGCACTGAAGATCGACGTTCGCATCATCGCCGCCACCAATCGCCCGCTGGCACAATTGCGTTCGGAGTTCCTGCGCGAGGACCTCTACTTCCGCCTCGCGACCGTCATCATCGAAGTCCCGCCATTGCGCCAGCGTCCGGAAGACATTCTTGTCCTCACGCAACACTTCGCCGACGGATTGGCGGACCGCTACGGCCGCCACATCACCGTCTCGCGCGCCGCCACCGAACTGCTGGTGCGGTACCCGTTTCCCGGCAACGTTCGCGAATTGCAGAATGTGCTGGAAAGCGTGGCTGCGCTCTCCCAGGCGGACCCGCAAGTTGTTTCCGACCGTGACGTCAAGCCGTTGCTCACGCGCGCCGACGCACCCATTTCGCACGAGCAGCCGCTGGCCCTGGAAGACATGGAGCGTGTCGCCATCGAGCGCGCACTGCGCCTTTGCCTGGGAAACCGTACCCGCGCGGCCGCGCTGCTGGGCATCTCGCGCGACACCCTCTACCGCAAGATGCGCGAGCTGAAGACCAACGGAACCGAGTCCCCGCAATGAGCCAGCGCCGCCAATTCGTGCTTTGGATCGCGCTGGCGCTGGTCGCGGTGTTGGGTTTCGCGGCGATCCTGCGCTGGCAGTACCAGCCGACGCAGCGGCGCTTCGCTCTTTCCGTCACTCCCCGTCCCGCCGAAGGCCGTACCGTCTATGAAGTGAAGGGTTGTGCAAAGTGTCACGGCACCGACGGCGTCGGAGGGACGGATGCACCCGCACTTCGCGAGCGCAGTTCGCTGACCTCGTTGCCGCTCCTTGTGACCGCGGTATGGAACCATATTCCGCGTATGTCGGACGCGATGCAGCAGGGCCGCATGCCCTATCCCACCATGTCGAGCGAAGACATGGCCCAGCTCTTCGCCTATCTCTACGTCACCGGCGTCACCGACCAGTCCGGCGATGCGGAACGTGGCCGCGCTCTCTTCGCGGCGAAGGGCTGCGTGCAATGCCACGACCCCACCGGGAAAGCTCCCGCCGTCAACGTGCTGGGCCGCGCGGATACGCCGCTCCTGCTGACCCAGGCGCTCTGGAACCACGCTTCGGCCATGACGTCGCAAATGCAGCAGCGCGGCATGCAGTGGCCGTCGCTGAAAGCCGGCGAGCTGCGCGACCTGCTGGCCTACATCCAGGTTGCCGCCGGTCGTCAAACCGCGCCGCCGGTTCGTACCGGAGATCCCGCCCGCGGCTGGGCCGTGTTCCAGGCCAAGGCGTGTCTCGATTGCCACACCCTCGGCGGACGGAATCATTCGCCGGCGCCCCAGCGAACTTCCGCGTCACCGGCTGCGCGCTCGCTCGCCGGCGACGGCGCCCTTCCCGCCACGCTTTCGCAATTCGGGGAAGCGATGCTGAACCATTTTCCCGACATGCACCGCGCCCTGGCCGTGGCAGGGAAGACACCGCCATCATTCCGCGACAACGAAATCGGCGATCTCGCCGTGTTTCTGTATAGCCTGCGCTATGTCGAGCCCGGCGGGTCGCCGCACGTCGGGGCCACTGTTTTTCGTTGGCGCGGATGTGCCGCCTGTCATGGGGAAGATGCCTCCGGCGCCAGCGCTCCCGCCCTGCGCGGCCGCGGACAGAGCTACACCGCCGTTCGTCTTGCCCGGGGGCTGTGGGGCCACGGCGACCGCATGTACGAATTGACCCGCCGCAATCACCAGCCCTGGCCGCAACTCGAAGCGTCCGACATCGGCGACCTGCTCGCGTTCCTCAACACGCCGGTTGAATCCCGCGCCCACTGAACTCACTGTCCGATTCTCTGACACTGCCCGGGAATCGGACACCCTCCTACCCGACAGTCAACAATTCCCGCGCGCCGATCTCCTGTATTTGCAGTAAATTGGCCGCTGCCACCGGTTGGCGTGCCACGTGCGAACGTTCGTTCTAGATAGTACGGCAAACAGTTGGAGGGAGCCCGGCAACCCGGCGTCGCAAAAGATCAGGCTTACGGCGCTCCGGACTTCCTCCATTGACAAGGAGTTCTATAAAATGCGCAGATTGGACACGTTAGGGATGACGGGAGTCGTGATGCTGGTCGCTGGGGCCACCACGTTTCTAAGTTACGATCATGTGCTGCCGCTTTGGGTCGCCTGGATCGTCGGACCGCTGCTTTGGTACCTCGGTTTTGCCGTGATGATCGCGTGGCTGTGCGGTCGCTTCTTCCTCACCCAGGCCGAGGAAGAAGACGCCATTGAAGTCGCGCCGGTCCGCAAGCCGCAGCCGAGCAACTTCCTCGAACACGACTGGGAGCCGGCGCCGCCCGCCCGCTGGCAGACCGTTCCCATACTCGCCACGGTCATGCTGCTGCTCCTGGTCTCGATGCTGGCCATTCGCGCCTATGCCGCCGACAACCCGGGCGCGCCGCTCTTCAAGGCAAAATGCGCCATGTGTCACGGCGCCGACGGCGTCGGCAAGACCCCGATGGGCGCCACCCTGAAACTCCGCGATCTCACTTCGCCCGAAGTTCAGAAGCAGTCCGATACGGAACTCTTGACCGTAATCACCAAGGGGCGTAACAAGATGCAGGAGTATGGCAGCAAGCTCAGCAAGGACCAGATCGCGGATCTGCAGAAGTACATCCGCACGTTAGCCAGGAAATAGGAGCCCGGAATGCAGGCCAGCAACGACAGGAACCCTTCGCCTACTATCGATTCGGACGAGGGCGGCGCGCCGGATAAGTCGGCGCGCCGCGGATTTATCAAGGTACTTCTTGGAGGCGGCCTGTTGGCCTCGGCCGGATCGTTTTTCTATCCGGTCTTGCGCTACCTGGTCCCGCCCGCCGCGGTGGACATGGGCGGCGACACCGTCATCGCCGCAAAAGTCGGAGATCTCAAACCGAACTCTTCCAAGATCTTCAAATTCGGCAGCCGCCCCGGTTTGCTGGTCATGCGTTCCGACGGCGCGTACGTCGCCATGGCGGCCACCTGCACCCACCTGAGCTGCACCGTGCAATACCGCAGCGACATTCGCCAGGTCTGGTGCGCCTGCCACAACGGCATCTATGACCTCGCCGGACGCAACGTCTCCGGCCCCCCGCCGCGTCCGCTGGAGGTATACGACGTCCATGTGAGCGGCGAAGATATTGCGGTCGGCAGAAAGCGGGAGGCGTGAGATGAGCGCATTCGTAGTCATCCGCGACTGGCTCGACGAGCGCTTCGGCTGGGCCGAACTGATCGCCCCGCTCGAGCACAAGACCGTCCCCCTGCACCGCCTGTCCTACTGGTATTTCCTCGGCGGCATCACGCTGTTCCTGTTCGTGCTCCAGGTCTGCACCGGCATATTGCTTCTTCTCTATTACCGCGCCAGCGCCAACGAGGCCTACGAGAGCGTGCAGTACATCAGCACCAAGGTGCAGTTCGGATGGCTCATCCGCTCCATCCACTCCTGGTCCGCGAACCTGATGATCCTGACCGCCTTTGCCCACATGTTCAGCGTTCTCTTCCTGCGCTCCTACCGCAAGCCGCGCGAGCTGACCTGGGTCACCGGCGCGGTCCTGCTCTTCCTGTCCATGGGCTTCGGTTTCAGCGGCTATCTGCTGCCCTGGAACACCCTGGCGTTCTTCGCGACCAAGGTGGGCACCGATGTGGCTGGACAAGTCCCGTTCATCGGTCACTTCATCGTCGTCTTCCTGCGTGGCGGCGAGGAGGTCACCGGCGCCACGCTCACCCGCTTCTTCGGTTTCCATGTCGCGGTATTGCCGGGAATCACCACCATATTGCTGACGACGCACATCCTGCTGGTGCAGCGCTTCGGCATCAGTGTGCCGCCCTCGGTGGAGAAGCAGTGGATTGCCGACCCGAGCGCCAGGAGCGAAATGAAGTTCTTCCCCAACTTCATGCTCCGCGAAATGATGGCCTGGTACATCGCCCTCGGCGTGCTGGGCGTGCTGGCGGCGATGTCGCCGTGGGGCATCGGCGCCAAGGCCGAACCGTTCGCTTCCGCACCGGCCGGCATCAAGCCCGAATGGTACTTCCTCTTCATGTTCCAGACGCTGAAGCTGCTCCCGTCGAAAATCTGGTTCATTGACGGCGAACTCCTCGGCGTCCTCGGCTTCGGACTCGCCGGCGCCGTCTGGGTCTTTCTGCCGTTCCTGGAACAGCCCCGCTGGCAGTGGGCGCGCGTCTTCATCATCGGCCTGGGCGTCTTTGCCCTCGCTTACATGGGCAGCATGACGGTTTACGGGTTTATCGCGAAATAAGGGCGCAATCATGTCGGACCTACGATCATTACGGCTCTCGTTCCTCGCACTCGCTCTGCTCGCCTTGCCGCTTTCACTCCGCGCGCAACAGCAGAACACTTGCCTCGATTGTCACGGCTCGGCCGATGGCAACCTGAAGATCACCAGCGAGCAGATCGCGCAGGACATCCACTTCCAGAAGGGACTCACCTGCGCCTCCTGCCACGGCGGCGATCCCACCAGCATGGAAGCCATGGATCCCAAGAAGGGCTTCAAGGGACATATCTCGCACAACAAGGTCCCCGAGCTTTGCGCCTCCTGCCATGCCAACGGGAGCTACATGCGCGGCTTCAACCCGTCGCTGCGCACCGACCAGCTCGCCCAGTACAAGACCAGCGTGCACGGCAAGAAGCTCGCGGCGGGCGATACCCACGTCGCCGTCTGCATCGACTGTCACGGCGTGCACGGCATCCGTCCCGCCTCCGACACGCGTTCCCCCGTATATCCGACCAACGTCGCCAAGACCTGCTCTCGCTGCCACGCCGACCGCGAGTACATGAAGGCCTACGACATCAAGACCGACCAGTTCGCCGGTTACAGCGCCAGCGTCCATTACGATGCGCTGGCCGTCCGCGGCGACCTGAGTGCGCCGACCTGCACCACCTGCCATGGCAATCATGGCGCAGCGCCGCCGGGCGTGGCTTCGGTGGAAAACGTCTGTTCCACCTGCCACGTCCTGCAGGCGCAACTGTTCGACACCAGCAAGCACAAGGCTGCGTTCCAATCCGCGGGATTTCCCGGGTGCGTCACCTGCCACAGCAACCACCGCATCTCCAAGCCCTCTGACACCTTGCTCGGCACCGGGCCGGGAGCCGTCTGCGTCAACTGCCATGTGCAAGGCGATGCGGGCTTTGCCTTGGCCGCTTCCGTCCACAAAGAGTTAGTTTCCACGCAGGCTGCGATTGCCCGCTCCGACGAAATCCTTACCCGAGCCGAGCGCGACGGCATGGAAGTGAGCCAGGCGCAACTGGAGTTGATCGACGCCCGCGATCGTCTGACCAAGGCGCGCGTCACCCAGCACAGCTCCCAGGCGGCGAAGATTAATGAGGACATCAAGGTCGCGCGCACCGTCAGCGATAAGACGTACGAAGCCGGTGTCCAAGCCATGAAGGAACGCAATTACCGTCGCCTGGGATTGGGGATTTCGCTCATCACCATCGCCGCGATGGTCCTCGGCCTGCGCCTGTTTATC
>DAISJI010000107.1:0-7740 GCA_036821585.1 Terriglobales bacterium | reverse complement strand
TCTGCGCCTGCGGCTGGACTGCCTGGACTGCAAGAAGCTCGGCAAGCCGGATTTCGGCAAGGCGGCTTACGCAATTGCGCTGAATACACTGCCCGGGTTGAGCGGATTCAAACAGTTGCCGTTGGGGGGATATCGCTTGAGTGGCGGCGCCAACTTCATCCTGGACCTGAGCGATCCGGGCTCGGCCAAGCTGCTCATCGCGGAAGACTACTATCCGTACCGCACCATTCCGAAGCCGAATAATCCGCAAGAGAATGACCTGATTTACCGGCGCAGCTTCAATCCGATTCTGCAAGGCGAGGGCGGGTTCGTCGATTACATGGTAGAGACCAACCGACGGCGCTACGCGCGCAATGGTTCTGTGTTTCAGCCCATACGCTACAGCCGCAGCACCATGCGGTACGGAAACGGTAATCCCGACGCACCGGATTTCGATTCGCTCGGTGAGTGGTACGCGGACACGAAGAAGAGCACGATTTATGTGCGGCTGGCATGGGGCAAGTTACTGGTGACCGATCCGTCGAGCCGGCAGGCATTTTTCGGCTTCGACGATCGAGCGACCCTGCGTTCCATCACCTCAAGCGGTGTGGACGTTGCGGTGTTTACCCTCCGTCCCGGCCCGCAAAAGGGCCTCCGTTCGGCAACCGTGGCGGGAGTTTTCCCCGCGGCAGTCAACGGGGATGTGGCGACCCCATTCCGGATCACGTGGAGAGGCTGGGAGGCGGTAGCGCCGGAACCGTATTTCAAGAAGTCGTTTCTAACCCTCCAACAGCGGTTCACGGCGCAGGACAAGGCTGACGGGATTACCGTCCCGGCGGACAAGAATCCGAAGCGCCCTTCCGGCAATGGGAAACCGGCGGGAGGAGTGCAATGACGCGCCTGGTTTGCAGCATCGCACTGCTGCTGGCGATGTCAACCGCAGCGCAGAATGTTCCGGAACCTCCCGAAGTGAAGGGAGAGATCGAGCGCGCGCAGTCCTTTTTGGCCAACGGCGATCCCAACGCGGCAATTTATCTGCTGCGCCAGACGCTGGAGAAGCGCAAAAGCCCGCGGGCCGCCAAGCTCATTGCGAACTACTACGAGAAGGTCGGGGATTACCGCCAGGCCGCCGATTACCTGCGGACCGCCGTTTCTCTCGCCCCTGCCGATACCGCCGCCCGGCTCGACTATGCGCGCCTGCTGGCATGGACGGGCGCCCAGAAGGAAGCGGTTGCGGAATACCAGAAGGTGCTCGCCGCGAGTCCCAACAACGAAGATGCTCTCCTCGGAGCGGCCCGCGCACAGAGCTGGCAAAGGTCTTTCGACGATTCCATCGCAAACTACCGGAAGCTGATCGTGATCAGTCCGGCGCGGACGGACGCACGCATCGAACTGGGCCGCGTGCTTGGCTGGGCGGGGAAAATGGACCTGGCCGCCAAAGAACTCATGGCGGTGTTGCGCATGGACCCGAAGAACGCCGACGCCCAACTCGGCCTGGCCCACGTGCGCGCGTGGCAGGGCAAGCTGCCGGAAGCAATACGAGGCTTTGACATCGTTCTGGCCCTGAAGCCGCGCTTCCCGGAAGCCTTGATCGGCAAAGCCCAGGCGCAACTCTGGATGGGCCAACTGGACGAGGCGAAACGTTCCCTGGCTGGCTTGACCAGCAAGGATGCCGCCTCTGGGGACGCGATCTCGGTCAAGAAGGCCATCGCAAAGGCGGAAACTGATCGAGCTTCCGCAGCGTCAAGAACCCTGGCTGCGGCGCCCGGTACGCCACAGCAAGGCACGAGGCCGGTTGTCGTGGAAGTGTCACCGCTCCAAAAGGAACTGGCGACCGCTCAGCAACTGGCGTGGGCGGCGAAGTTTGCTGAAGCTCAGTCCGCCTACGAGAAAATCCTGTCTTCGCATCCCGACAACGCGGAAGCGCTGGCGGGACTTGCGCGGGTATACGAGTGGTCGCGGCATTTCGTCGACGCGGTGGAAATTGACCGCAAGCTGTTGGCGCGCGACCCGCAGAACGTCTCCATCAGGCTCGATATCGCGAAGCTGCTGGCGTGGAGCGGAAAATTCGACGAGTCCACGCGCGCGTACGAGGAAGTGGTCAAAATAAACCCCGAGTCCCTGGATGCGGCGCTGGGACTCGCGCGCGTAGCGGCATGGTCGAGTCAATTCGACCTGGCGGTGCAGCGCTTCCAGGACGTATTAGCGAAACACCCGCAGAGCGTGGATGCGGACATCGGCATCGGCCAGGTGTGGTTGTGGAAAGGCGACCTGGAAAAAGCTCGCGGCGCGCTCGAGACACTGCGCAAAAAGTATCCGTCGCGCACGGAGGTGGAAGCCTTCGGCAAATCGGTGGATGAGTTGGAAAAGTCCCGCGCGGCTCAAGTCTCTGTCGCGCGCGCCGCCCCGGTTAGCGCGGAGGCGGAGATCGCTGCGTTGAAAATAAAGCTGGAAGCCGATCCGGATGACGTTGACGCACTCCGCCGTGTGGGCGATTCCTACCAGGCGGGAGGCAAATTCCCGGAAGCGATCAAACTCTACGAGCGGCTGGTGAAGCTGAGCGGCGCACGCGACTCGGACCGCCTCACGCTGGCCAAGTATTACAGCTGGAACAAGCAACTGGCGCTGGCGATTCCCATTTATCAGGTACACCTCGCGTCGCATCCCGAGGATGACGCGATACGGCTTGAGTTGGCGCGCGTACTGAGCTGGAGCGGAAGAAACAACGAGTCGGAAGGCGAATACCAGAAGTTGCTGGAGAAAAACGCAAAGGACGTCCGTCTTGGCTACGCGCGCGTGTTGAGCTGGGACAAGAAGTATCCAGAGTCGCTGAAACAGTATGCCGCCCTGCGCGAGCAATTTCCGAAGGAGCGGGACATCGCGATGGAGCAGGCGCGGGTAACCGCCTGGAACGGCAGGTTCCCGCAAGCGATCGCGTTGTTCGATGCCGTGCTCGCGGAAGATCCGCACAACCGCGAAGCTCTGCTGGCGAAGGCGCAGGTGCTGACCTGGAGCGGGCGTGCCGCGGAGGCTGAGAAGATACTGGGGCCCCTGGCGCAGGAAGCGGGGAAGAAAGCCGACGTCGGCGTAGCCTGGGCCAGCGTCCAGCAATCGCTGGGACGTCCCGACCTTGCCTTGGCCACGCTCGATCAACTGGACCTGGTGGATCCCGACAACCGGGAAGTGCGCGGCTTGCGCGAGGTGGTCCAGGGAACGATGCGTCCCGAACTGTCGCTGAACTTCTGGTCAGGACTGGATTCGAGCCAACTCCACGTGTTTGTGACCAAGGCCACGTACTCGTTCAACACTGGGCCGAGAGTGCGCTCCTTCGTCAGCCTGTCGGTGATTCCATCCTCCGCCCCGTTTGCGGGTTCGCCCAAGGCGCAGGAATTTGAATACGGACTGTCCTATCGCGCCAACCGCTATGTGCAACTTCGTGGCGACGGTGGCATGTCGCACATGTCCACGGGCGCGGTGGACTTCATCGGCGGCGCCGGATTCACGGTGTTTGCCACCAGCAAGCTGAATCTGGACTTCGATTTGCAGCGGCGAGTGATCAACGGCATCCCGACCGCGGTGCCGTTCGATGTTGCCAAGTGGGGTCCGTCGGTGGGCATTCGTTTTCGTCCCGACTCCAAGACGACGATCGTGCTGAACGGCTTTCACTGGGAATACAGCGACCACAATGCGGAGAATGGCGGGGGCGCATCGATCATGCGGCGCGTCCTGGGCGGCGAGGGCAATGCTCTCTCCCTCGGATACCTCTTCTCCTTTTCAGGTTTTACCGACGAGATTCCCAGCGGCTTCTTTACGCCCCGCCGTTTAGTGCGTCACGCAGGACAGCTCGCGTACAACCGGAACTTCGGCCGCAAGTTCCACTACAGCTTCCATGGAACGCTCGGCAAGGAGTATTTCATCCTCTCCACCACGCCGGTGAACCAGCTTGGTTTCCATCGCGATGGCTCTGCCACCACCGGGGTCAGCTACGACCTTTCCCCGAAGACCAGTTTCGGAGTCAGCTATTCGTACCTGAACCTAGCGATTTCGGGCGCCAGCGGGGCGTTCCGCACCAACGCGATCAGCGCCTTCAGCCGATTCCGGTTCTGAGCGCAGCAGCACCGGTATGCTGTAAGCGTAGATGGTGACGTCGGGAAATTCCTTCACCTTGCGGAACTCCAGGCGGTGGTCGAGCCAATCTTGGTTCGGCTCCTTGCCAAATCCTTTGTAGAACACCAGATACCCATCGCGCTTCATGTTCTTGGGGTATTCGGCGTAGAACTCGTCCGTCCAGGGCCAGAGCGCGACCGTGTTGGCCTTGCTGTACCAGGCGACGATCGGGTAAAGGCTGCTGGTGTACACGACGTCCGTCGCATGCAATTGTGGGCGGAGGAAGTCGGCTGCCTCGCGGGTGCGTTCGGAGTACGCCAGCAATTGCGGCTCGCCCAGCTCCTGCATTCCCCGGAAATACTGCAGATGTGCGACCTGGTAGCCGCACGCAATGAGAGCGATTGCCGTCGCCGCGATCGCAACATGCCTTCGAGTGCACCGCGCATACCCCGCGCCGGCGTAAAGGAAGAGTACGGGAACCGCCGGAATCAGGTAACGAGTCTCCTGTTGCTGCGAGAGGCTAAGGCAGACGAACAAAACGCCAAACCACAACAGAAGGGGGATGTCGCGGCCGACATTGTCTCCCCTTCGGCGTCCCATGCCGGGAGCGAGATAGAACGCGATTCCGGCGAGCACGACGGGACCGGCAATCATGAAGAGCGCGACGAAGTAATACAGTGGGTCCGCGACCTTCTCGCTTCCGCCCTCCCCGAACATCGCTGCCGCGAACGGTTTCCAGGCGCCGCCTTGCCGGATTTGCGCCCACAGCAAATACGGCGCCAGCGTTGCGAGCGCCGAACCGGCGGCGATCAGTACCGGGCGGAACGCGACGCGGTTGAGCAGCACCAGGTACACCGGCACGACAAAAAGCGTCCCCAGCACAAACCGCATCAGGACCGCGGCCGCAAGCAACACGCCGGCGGCAATCGCGGTAATCCGGCGAGGCTCCTCGTCCTCTTCTCCGGCCAGCTCGAAAAAACACAGCATCGAAGCGGCCGCCAGCACCGCCGCCGGCACGTCGGTCATGACCTTGTGCGAGAAGTGCAGGAGGAAAGGACAAGCCGCCATCAGCACCGCCGAAATCAGGCCGGCTGTCCGATTGAAAAGTCTTCTGCCCAGCAGGTACATGACGAGAACGCCTGCCGCGAAGAACGCAGCGGACAGAAGATGTCCGAAGGTGTCGATGCGCATCACGCTTCCGCCGAGGCGCAACAGGAGGGGTAAGAGTGGAGGCCGATGGGAGATCTCCGAGTAATAAGGCGCGGCTTTGCCCAGATTTTCGGCGGTCGAAAGATAAACGGCTTCGTCCCAGAGCAACGCCTTGGGGATGGGAAACAGGGCCGCGAAGAACGCCAACAGAATCAGCCCCGCAATCCAGGGCACGACCCTGCGTTCCTCCGGCGGGATATGGAAGTGGACGCCCAATGCGCGATTCCGCTGAATTCAGGCGCGATTATACCCTCTGATTCCCACTCTCCTCTGCTATACTCCCCGCCAATTCCGTTTCCAGTCCAGGCACTACCGTGGGAAGCTCGATGGAAAAATTCGGGAATTATCGTATCGACCAGAAGCTCGGCGAGGGTGGTATGGGTGTGGTGTACCTCGCCACCGATCTCGAACTGGAACGCCGTGTAGCGTTGAAAACGCTGATTTCCGGCGCCGAGGAGGACGAAGAACGCCTGGCGCGTTTTCTGCGCGAAGCCAAGGCCGTTTCGCGCCTGCAGCACCCGTCCATCGTCACCATGTATCACTTCGGCGTGGAAGGCAGCACCCGCTACCTGGTGATGGAGTACATCGAAGGCAAGACGCTGCGCAAGATGATCAGCGGCCAACCGCTGCCCATCAGCCAGATGCTCGATTATGCCATCCAAATCGCCGACGGCTTGTCGCTCGCGCACGAGCGCGGCGTGATTCACCGCGACCTCAAAGCGGAAAACGTGATGGTCACGCCCCGCGGCCAGGTAAAAATCCTGGACTTTGGACTGGCGAAACTGAAAGAGACCAAGACGCAGTCAGGAGACGATGAAACCGCATTCCGCACCGAATTCGGCATGGTCGTGGGAACGGTAAGCACCATGTCGCCTGAGCAGGCGATGGGACGCGAGGTAGATGCTCGCAGCGATATCTTTTCGCTGGGCGTGATTTTCTACCAGATGGCAACCGGCAAATTGCCGTTCGAAGGTCCGACGCCGCAAGCGACACTCGCCCTGATTCTGAACCAGGAAGCACCGCCCGTCACCGACCTGAACCCCGAAGTGCCACCGGAACTCGCGCGGCTGATCCAGCAATGCATGCAGAAGAGCCACGTGTTCCGCCCCTCGGCAACAGACCTGGTGCTGCGCCTGAAGAACATCCAGGCACAACTGGGTTCCGGCAAGCTGGCTGCTTCGGACATCCGCCCGTCGGCCGGCGCGCCGTCCATGGACTCAAGATCGGTGACGAGTCTCTCGACAACTGCCTCGGTACCGGCTATGACGCAACCGGGCAGCGGCAAGACCTCGTCGGTGAAGACGCCGGCGATATCGTTGACGACGCCCTCGGCGACGGCGATGCAGGCCGCGGAGGCGGGGAACGTCGCCTCATTGAAGGGGACCTATTATGCGATCCGCATCGCGCGCATCGCGTTCTCCATCCTCACCTTGACAGTGCCCCTGTCGTACCTCCTCATGTTCATTATTGGCGGCGGACTCATCCGCTCCCAGGTGATAGAGGGCACGATGCTGATGCGTTACATGCAGGCGGTGGTGACGCCGGCACTGTCGCTCGTGGATCGCATTTTCACTTTCCGCATGGTTTCGAACGGCTGGAACTTCATGCTGCTGATCCTGGCCGTGGCCGCCTTCGTCGCACGCCACCTGATCATGCTTCCGGCGGAAGCCGGGGAGCATTGGGCGAAATCGCGGCTCTTGAAAGCGCGGGCTTCCGCGCCCCAAACGGCGGCGATGTCGGTCAGCGACCGCAGCGGATCGGGTTCCCGCCTCGCGCTGCTCCGCAAATATAATGAGAGCAAGAAGGTCCTTTTCCAGGAGAAAAAGCCGCTCGCTTTCATGTCGATTGACGTGGTTGGCTCAACGCAAATGAAACGCGGCGAAGACAAGTTGACCGTGGAGCATGCCTTCGTTGAGTTCAAGAAGTTCGTGGAGCGAATCCTCAACAGCAACAACTGTTGGAAATCCGCGTGGACACCCGACGGCGTCATGTGCGCTTTCCGCGGCACACCGGAGGCGGTGACAGCCGGTCAGGAAGTATTAAGCGGCCTCGGATGGTTCAACAGTGGAGTGCACAACCTGCGTACTCCATTCGCCGTGCGCGCGGGCGTGCACTACGGCGAAGTAGTTTTCCCCGACGACAAAGACATGGTCGAGGTAAGCGACTTCACCATTGACGTGGCCGGCCACCTGCAAAAGCACGGGGCACAAAATACGCTGTGGGTATCGAAGGAAGCCGTGGATATGCTTTCCGATACCAGCGGCTTCAAAATGCTCGAGCAGCAGGTCGACAGCCACGGCGTCTTTGAGTGGGCGCCGTCGGTGGAGAAGGCTGCGGCTCAGTAAAAACGCAGATGACCCGTTCGCTATCCCATCAGCCCTTAATTGAATAGCTCTCGCGTGCTCGCATCTTCTTGCGGATTCGACGTAGCAATCTCCAGAGATC
>DAISJI010000106.1:1615-7748 GCA_036821585.1 Terriglobales bacterium | reverse complement strand
CGTTCCTGTTCGGGATCAAAAGACATGCGGCCCGGAATCTTACTTCAGATTCGCGGGCCGTGAGTGGCTACTCGTTTCCAGTTGGAGCACTATTCATACCTGAGCGCGTCCACCGGGTCCAGCTTCGCTGCCTTCCACGCCGGATACAGCCCAAAGAACAATCCCACCCCCATGGAGGTTCCCACGCCCAAAAAGATCGCCCACGGCGGCACGCTCGACGGGAGCTTGGGCAGGGTGAGATTGATCAGCACGCTGATCCCGACGCCGAACAGCACGCCCAGCGCGCCTCCCGCTCCGGTCAGTGCTATGGCTTCGGTCAGGAATTGGCGGATGATGTCGCCCTTCTTCGCGCCGATCGCTTTGCGAAGGCCGATCTCGCGCGTCCGCTCGGTCACCGACATCAGCATGATGTTCATCACGCCCACACCGCCCACCAGCAGTCCAATCGAGCTGACGACCACGGTCACCAATCCGATGGCGCCCATGATCTGGCGGAACTGCGAGGCAATTTCCTCGGCTGAGGTGACGGCGAAGTTGTCGGGCTTGCTGAAGGGAACGTTGCGGCGCCGGCGCAGCAGCCCGCGGACCTCGTCTTCCGCCTGCGATTTGCGCCCGGGCATGGCCTGCACGTCGATGAAGTTCTCATCGTATGTCGGGTGATGTTTACGATAGCTGTTATAGGGGACGAAAATCCCCTTGTCGGCGGAATCGTCGCGGAAGAACTGCCCCTTGCGTTTCTCCAACACCCCGATGACCTGGTAGTTGACACCGTCAACCAGGATTTCTTTGCCGATCGGATCTTCGCCCGGCATCAGCCCGTCCGGCAAGTCCGCTCCGACCACCGCCACGTCCATTCGGTGCACGTTTTCGCTGTCGTTGAAGAAGCGTCCCTTGGCGACGCGGGCGTTCTGCGTTTGTTCATACGAAGGCAGAGTCCCGCTGTGCTCGACCTGGAAGACTTCATTGCCCTTGTAACGCGCACTCACCGGCAGGTGCGGTTGGTCCCAGCGCTGGAAGACCTCAGCCGCGACATCCTTCACGTTGGGGCACTCGTCCTTGATCGCCATTGCGTCTTCCAGGGTGAGCGGCTTGCGCATGCGCTCCTCCGGTGTGCGGCGTCCGGCGTTGAAACCGATGTCCCAGCGGAAAACAAAAAGCGTGTCGGTGCCGTAATCTTCCAAGAAGCTGCGGACGTCCTTATCGAGACCGACCACGATGGAACCGACCGCAATCAGCGCGGTAACGCCGATCACCACGCCCAGCACGGTCAGAAACGAGCGCGACTTGTGCTCGCGCAAGGTCTGGAACGCCATGCGCGCGTTTTCGCCCATTTCAAAGCGGGGCAGGCTGAATCTCTTGTGTTCGCCGTTCATGGCTTAAGTCTCAAACCGCAGCGCCTCGATCGGGTCGAGTTTCGCCGCCTTTCTTGCCGGATAGATGCCGAAGAAAAGTCCCACCGCCGTCGAAACCGACAGCGCCACGATCACCGCGGAAATCGGCACCGCCATCGGCACCGAGGTCGTCGAGCGTACGATCAGGGACCCAATCCAGGCGATGGCCACGCCGATCGCCCCGCCCACCGCGGTCATGACCGACGACTCCACCAGGAACTGCAGCAGGATGTCGCTGCGCGTCGCCCCAATGGACTTTCGTATTCCGATTTCCCGCGTGCGCTCGATCACGCTGGAGAGCATCACGTTCATCACCACCACGCCTCCGATCACCAGGAACACGGAGACGATTCCCACCATGCTGGTGGCCAGCGCGCCGGTCAGGTTCTTCCACAGGGCCATGATCGTGTCCGACGCGATGATGCCGAAGCTGTCTTCCTCATTCGGAGAGAGATGGCGGCGTGCTCGCATCAGCATGCGGGCCTCGTCCTTGGTCTGCTCCATGGTTTCCGCGTTGCGGCATTGCACATTGACGGTCAGGCTGCGGTTGGAGCCATACACTTTCAGGAACGTCTGGATGGGGATCTTGACGAAATTGTCGCGCGACTGCCCCAATACCGTTCCCATCGGCTTGGCCGACCCGACCACTACGAATTCATGCCCGTCCACGTCGAGCGTCTTGCCGATGGGATCGAGGCCGGGGAAGACGCGGTTGGCGATATCAGCGCCGATGAAGACCACCATCGCCCGGTGTTCGCCGTCAGTGTCGGATACATACCGGCCCACGAGCGGCTCCACGACATCCATGTCGGCAATGTTGGCAGTCACGCCTCCAACGGCGACATCCTCGATGCTCTGACCTTCCGCTCGTACTTTCCCCCGACGCTGCGTTTCCACGCCGACTGCCTGCGGCAATTTCATGTTGTCGCGCAAGAATTCGAAGTCGTCCCAGTGGATTTCCTTGTTGCGCCGCACCGCCTTCACGAAGTCCTGGGCATTGGTGATGATCGGGAAGCGGTTGACGATAAATACATTGGCGCCCAGGTTCGCCACCCGGTCGGCGATATATCTGTTCGTTCCTTCGATGAGGGCCACTACAAGAATGAGGGTCGAGACGGAAAGAATGATTCCAAGCAGCATGAGAAAAGACCGCAGCTTGTGCGTTCGCAATGTTTCGAGCGCAACAAACGTGGGCTCTTTTAGATAGGACGTGCGGGACTTCAGGCTCACAGCACTAGGATACGGGGTTTTCCGCACGTAAGTTTCGGGAAAATCGGCAGTCCGGTACAAATTTGCCCCTGCAACGAGGACGCCGGGGACTTGCGAAGATTAACAAGGACGGCTATTCGGTGATCGGGAGATTCCCCCGAAAAGTAGGGTACGGCGTTCTCTTCGGCCAACCTCCAACCGAGATTCCACCGGCCAGTGACCGACTATGGCGACCGATTACCGATTACTGATTACCGACCACGGAGTTGATAACTGACAACTGGCAACTGACGACTGACAACTGTTATTGTTCGCTTCATGAAAAAGCTCCGGGTGGGCGTGCTCTTTGGCGGACGCAGCGGCGAACACGAGGTCTCGCTGCTCTCCGCGGCGTCGGTGGTCGAGGCGCTCGACAAGAGCAAGTACGAGGTTGTCCCCATCGGCATTACCAAGGAAGGCCGCTGGCTCACCGCTGACCATGCCGAACGCCTTCTCCACGGGAAAGAATCTTTGGAATCGAGGTCCCCGGAACGCGCCGGGGTTGCGCGTTCCGGGGCGCAGGGCAGGCACCTGCGCGCCGGAGACCCCGAAGCCACGCCCGGCTTCGCACTGCTGGCGCGGGGTGAATCCATCATGGTGCCGCCCGTGCCGGGTACGGAACTCCAGGCGTTCTCCAGCAACGCGCTCCACCGCCGCGTCTCCGACCGCGCCATCGACGTGGACATCGTTTTCCCCGTGCTGCACGGCACCTTCGGCGAAGACGGCACCATCCAGGGCCTGCTGGAGTTGGCCGACATTCCTTATGTCGGCGCCGGGGTGCTCGGCTCCGCCGCCGGGATGGACAAGGCGGTGATGAAAGAGCTGTTCCGCGCCGCCGGCCTGCCCATCGTGAAGCACGTCACCATTCTGCGGAAACAGTGGGAAGACGGTCCCAAGCGCGTGCGCCGCGGCATCGAGTCGGCCTTGAAGTACCCGCTCTTCGTGAAGCCGGCAAATCTGGGCAGCTCGCTCGGTATCAGCAAGGTCCGCGAGCGCAGCGAACTCGACGCCGCCATGGACGAAGCGGCCAAGTTCGACCGCAAGCTGGTGGTCGAGCAGGGCGTGGGCGGGGGAAAGGGCCGCGCCCGCGAGATCGAATGCTCCGTCCTTGGGAATGACGAGCCCCAGGCCTCCGTTGCGGGAGAAATCGTCCCCAGCGCCGAGTTCTACGATTACGCCGCCAAGTATGTGGATGAAGGCTCGCAGTTGATCATCCCGGCCAAGCTCACCCGCACCCAGCAGAAGCGGGTGCAGCAACTCGCCGTTCGCGCCTTCCTTGCCGTGGACTGCTCCGGGCTGGCGCGCGTCGATTTCCTGGGCGATCCGCGTACCGGCCGCATATTCGTCAACGAGATCAATACCATGCCCGGCTTCACCTCGATCAGCATGTATCCGAAATTGTGGGCCGCCTCCGGCGTGCCGTACGCCGCGCTACTCGACCGGCTCATCCAACTCGGCCTTGAGCGCCACGCCGAGAAAAAACGGAACCAGTACAGCCGGTGATGCGGGCTCCAGGCTCCCCGAAGCCCGCTTTCCACAGTTGCACCTGAATTGTGGCAGCAAACTTCTACGCCGGTTCGGCATCTTTATATCTGGGAAGTGGTGCGGAGCTCCGATCTGTCGTGCGGAACCCGGCCGTAGTGAATGAGGAGGAGTATTCCATGAAGTCTTTTCTGATTGGCTTGGGACTGGGTGTCGGACTAGGCATTCTGTTCGCCCCCATGAGCGGCGAAGAGACCCGCAACACGCTGCAGGAGCGTGCGACGGATCTCGCCAACTCGGCTCGTGAAACCGTCGAGCAGGGCCGCGAGAAGATCCAGCGCGGCGTCAGCACCATTCGTGCCGAAGTACACGCCGCCACCGGCACCGAGGGCGCAACCAACCTCTAACGTTTCCTGAAATGCCAAGAGAGGCAGTCCTTTCGGGCTGCCTTTTTTTTGGTGCAGCGCCTTTTTCTCCTGCCGGGATTGAATTCGCCGCCGTTTTTCAATAATGTTGGCAGCCGGTATTCCCCTTGCGCAAACATTCGTTATTGGTCTGGAGGTTCCATGCGCCGCCAACGCGGGTTTTCTCTTATTGAACTGCTGATCGTGATTGCCATTATCCTGACGATCGCAGCCATGGCCATCCCCAACCTGCTGCGCTCGAAGATGTCGGCCAACGAGGCTTCCGCGGTGGGCTCCATTCGCACCATCGCCACGGCGGAAACCACCTATATCGTTTCTTATCCCGCCCTCGGGTACGCCGATAGCCTCACCAAGCTTGCCTTTCCCGGCAGCGGACAACCCGTGGACCAGAATCACGCCGGGTTGATCGACTGGGTGCTGGGTTGCGCCAGCCAGCCGTGCAACAAGGCGGGATACCAGTTTTCCATCGTGAACGCGACTGGAACGCCGGTCAGTGCCTACGAGGTCACCGCCACGCCGCAGTTGGCAGGACAGACCGGACGGCGCGGGTTCTGCGGCGACCAGGTCCCTCGCCTCATGTACGATCCTAACGGGGGCACCTCCTGCACGGTGGCGTTGCAATAGCTGAAGTCCGTTGACACCCAAGGCTTTGGCCCGCTATTCTTACCTTTTGCTTGGGGAGAGCTACGCCAGCAGTGTGCCCGTCCGGCAAGCGAGTGGGCGATTCGTGGCCCGCGCTGGCCCGTTCGAGCTAATTCACTGACCGGCTAGTGCTTACGGCACTTTCGTGATGTTGATCAGCCTCGACGATCTGGAGCGGAAAGCAATCGACTTCCGGGAGGAGTTTTCTCCCGGGCAGGTCGAATTCGGCTCTGAACTGAAGCAGATGGCCCCGTTGATCTCCAGTGGCCGGGCCACCCTGATCGAAGAGCATCAGGGCGCGAAGCAAGTGATCCAGGACATTCGCGTGGTGGGAGAAATGTCCACCCGCGTGGAAGTGGCCTGTGCCCGTTGTCTCGACCCGGTGGTCCGCGATGTCGAACGCAGTTTCGACCTGCTCTACCGGCCCCAGGGTTCCGACGCTGGGCGCGCGGAAATTTCGGTAACCCAGGCGGAAGCGGAAATCGGCTACTACACCGGCGACGGCGTGCTTCTGGAAGACATTCTTCGGGAGCAGCTTCTGCTGGAAGTGCCGATCAAGGTGGTCTGCCGCGAGGACTGCAAGGGGCTGTGTCCCCACTGCGGGCAGGACCGCAACCGGGGCTCTTGCAACTGTTCTGTTCAGGCCAGCGATCTACGCTGGGAAGCGCTGCGCGGCCTGAAAGACAAGCTCAATCATTGAGATTGGTTGTTCTGAAACTGAAACTCGAAACCGACTCGCTTCGCGAGTCGTCCTGAGCGAAGCGAAGGATCTGAAATATGGCAAACCCGAAACGGCGACATTCAAAACGGCGCACCGCGACCCGGCGCGCGCATGACAGCATCACCGGCCCCGGACTGTCCGAGTGCCCCAACTGCCACGAACTGAAGCAGCCGCACCGCGTCTGCCCCAAGTGCGGGCACTATAAAGAGCGCGAAGTTATCGAG
>DAISJI010000106.1:0-1515 GCA_036821585.1 Terriglobales bacterium | reverse complement strand
ATTGCCATCGACGCGATGGGTTCGGACAAAGCGCCGAAACCGGAAGTCGAAGGCGCCATTCTTGCCGCGCGCCATCTCGATGTCCACGTCCTGCTCGTCGGACCGGAAGACCAGGTTCGCGCCGAGCTGCGCAGCCATCCGTCCGCGCATTTCCTGTCCAATATCAAGATTGTGCATGCCAGCGAAGTCATTGGCATGCAGGAGAAGGCGGCGCAGGCGGTCCGCTCCAAGAAGCAATCGACCATGCATGTTGGACTGCGCATGGTGCGCGAAGGCAAAGCCGCCGGGTTCTTTACGGCCGGCAACACCGGCGCCGCCATGGCTGCGGCAAAGATGATCCTGGGTGCGCTGCCCGGTGTCGATCGGCCCGGGTTGGCGGCGGTCTTTCCGACCGTCTCCGGGACCGCCAGCATGATGCTCGACGTCGGCGCCAATGTGGATTGCAAGCCCCACAATCTGGCGCAGTGGGCCATCATGGGCGACGTGTACTTCCGCTCGATTTTTGGCGTCGACCGCCCGCGTGTCGGAGTGCTCTCCGTCGGCGAAGAGGAAAGCAAGGGCAACGACCTCACCCGCAGCGTTTACCAGCTCCTGAAACAGCTTCCGCTGAACTTTATCGGCAACGTGGAAGGCCGCGACCTCTACACCGGCAACGTGGACGTGATCGTCTGCGACGGGTTCGTCGGCAACGTGGCGCTGAAGGTAAGCGAAGGACTGGTCACCACCGTCCGCGCTCTGCTCAAGGAATCGCTTGGCGCCACGGTCACACGGCAAGTCGGGTACCTGCTCTCCCGCAAGGCCTTTGACGATTTCAAGAAGCGCCTCGATTACTCCGAGTATGGGGGCGCGCCACTGCTCGGGGTGAAGGGCGTGTGCATCGTCGGGCACGGATCGTCCAACGCCAACGCGGTCAAGAACGCCATCCGCGTCGCCGCCGAATTCGCCAACTCGCAGGTGAACACCAAAATTGCCAGCGGCTTGAATAAGGCCAACGGCGCCGCCGAATAGCGGTATCTCGGTTCATCGCTATTTCGGTATTCCTGTTCGACATTTACACTCGGAACCCGAGATACTGACTTACCGATATACCGAGATACCTGTATGCAACCTCTCGCCTTTTTGTTTCCTGGACAGGGCTCCCAAGCCGTCGGCATGGGGCGCGAACTCGCTGCCATGTATCCGGTCGCGCAACTCACCTTCGACGAAGCTGACGAGGCCCTTGGTTACAAGCTCTCGCAGGTCTGCTGGGAAGGCCCTGAAGAAAAGCTTCGCCTCACCGAGATCACTCAGCCCGCCATCCTTACCGCGTCGGTTGCCGCATGGCGTGTTCTGGAAGAGAAGGGAATCACACCCGCGATCGTCGCCGGGCATAGCCTGGGCGAATATTCCGCCCACGTCGCCGCCGGCACGCTCGACTTCGCCGACGCCGTACGCGCCGTCCGTAGCCGCGGCCAGTACATGCAGGAAGCCGTGCCCGTCGGCGAGGGCGCCATGGCGGCCATCCTCGGCATGCCG
>DAISJI010000105.1:5126-7869 GCA_036821585.1 Terriglobales bacterium | reverse complement strand
TGCGGCTGTGGAACCAGTGGCCCGGCGGATTGTCGCGCCGGGAACCCGCTGCAATGGACAAGGCGCGCCGCGAGATGGCGGACGATCTCGACGTGACCAAGGCCATCCAGTTCGCCTTCTGGGAGCAGTGGCGCGCGCTGCACCTGGCCGCGAAAGAACGCGGCATCCGCATCATCGGCGACGTGGCGATCTTCGTCAGCTACGACAGCGCCGACGTCTGGACTCATCCCGAACTCTTTCGGCTGGACGAAAACCTCGATCCGGAAGTTGTCGCAGGCGTTCCCCCCGACGCGTTCAGCGCCACGGGACAGAACTGGGGCAATCCGGTTTATCGCTGGGACGTGCTCAAGCAGCGCGGTTACGACTGGTGGATCCGGCGCATGAAGTGGGCGCTGGAAACCTGCGACCTGGTCCGGTTGGACCACTTCCGCGGCTTCGAATCCTACTGGGAAATTCCGGCGCACGAGCCGAACGCGGTGAACGGCCGCTGGGTGAAGGGTCCCAACGACGAGTTCTTCCAGGCGCTGCGGCAGGCGCTTGGCGGTTTCCCGTTTATCGCCGAGGACCTGGGCATGATCACGCCGGAAGTGCACGAGCTGCGCATCCGGCTGAACATTCCGTGCATGAAGGTGCTGCAATTCGCCTTCGGCAATCCGGGCGCGCACATCTACCTGCCGCATCACTGCGAGGCCAACAGCGTGATGTACACCGGCACGCACGATAACGACACGACGGTCGGCTGGTTCAACAGCATTGGCGGCGACGAGCGGCGCTACGCCGAAAGCTACGTCGGCGAGGACGCGATGGGACGTCATTGGGCGTTCATTCGCGCGGCCATGGCTTCGCCTTCGCGGCTGTGCGTGATTCCGCTGCAGGACGTCTTAGGCCTGGGCAGCGACTGCCGCATGAACGTTCCCAGCCAGAGCGGCGGCAACTGGACTTGGCGATTCCTGCCGGGCGCACTCACCGGCGAATTCTCGCGCAAGCTGGCAACGCTGTCGGAGATCAGCGACCGCAATGGCGAGATGCCGCGGAAACGGCGCAAGCAGTCGAAAGAAGAGTTCGCGGCGTAGGTCACTGGCAAAGAGAGTTGAAAGTCTTCGAAGCTTCTTCAGCCTGAAGTTCTCCACCTGATTTTGATTCAGCGCCGGGGCCCGATTTCGCAGGAGGCTCCGGGCAGGCCGGAGGCGCCGAAGTCTGCGTCCACAGCGGCGCCGAGGCGGACGAGTTCTTCCGGCGAAAGGTGCTTCTGCATGCCTTCGAATAACTGGCGTTCCTCGCGGCGAATGTGCTCGGAGAGTTGGGAGACGAAGGCTTCCAGGCCGGAGCGTGTCATTTGGCCTTGTACGGCACGCGCCGCTGCTGCGCGGAGCACTACGTGCTCGCGGCTAAGCTCCTGGACGATTTCGCGCAAGTCCGGAAGATTTTCGGCAGCAGGGAACAGGACGCGCTCTTCGGCATCGAAGTGATAGCGGATCTCCTGCTCGAAGAGGCGGGCGACTTCAGACTGCAACGCAGGGAGATCGGTGTCGCCGGAGCGGAGGGCGCGGTCGATGCGGACGCAAAGGGCGAGTGCATGCTGATGCTGGTGCGAGAGAGGAATGAGGGCCGGGTCGCGAAGCATGAGCCATCCTAACTCCGCTTAGGGTGCTTTACGAAAACACGCCCCGCGGATGACAATAATCGTTTCCCCCCGCACCCGGGAACTTTCCGGGGGCAAGCAGTTCACGGACAACCGAGGAAAGAGGTCGCGCTTATGCCCGCTAGTGGTGAACTTATCCGCATGATGACTTACATGGACGACGTGACCGCCACGCTCCGCCGCATTATTGCCAACGTGCCGTTTCTTGCCGACGACGAGCGCAAGCGCCTGGCCGACTACATGCGCAAGGCCGATCCCAGCGTGCAGGGGTTGATCGACCGCCTGGAAAAGGGGAAGGAAGGTGAGTGAGGTCCGCACCATCGCAGTGATCGGCGCCGGAATCATGGGGCGCGGGATTGCGTATGCGGCCGCGCTGGGCGGATATCGCACGATCCTGGAAGACCTTCTCCCCAACGCGCTGCGCCGCGCCGGCGACGAGATCAAGGCGAACTTCGATAAGGGAGTCGAACTGGGGAAGCTTTCCGCCGAGGACGCGAATGCCGCTATCGGGCGCATGGAATACGCGTCGACGCCCGAGGAAGCCGCGCGCGAGGCCGAGTTGGTGATCGAGGCAGTGCCGGAGGAGATGGAGTCGAAGATCGAGATCTTCACGCTACTCGATAAGGCCTGCCGCCCGGACACGATTTTGGCGTCGAATACGTCGTCGCTGAGCATCACGGAGATCGCGTCGGTTACCTACCGGGCGAAGAAATGTATCGGCATGCATTTTTTCAATCCGGTACCGAAGATGAAGCTGCTGGAGATCGTGCGCGCGCTGGAAACGGACGAAGACACGGTGCAGAAGTGCGCGGAGGTCGGGCGGCGAATGAAAAAAGAAGTGGTGGTGATCAAGGAATCGCCCGGGTTCATCACCAGCCGCATCAACGCGATGATCGGCAACGAAGCGTTTTACATGCTGCAGGAAGGCATCGCCAGCGCGGAGGACATCGACAAGGCGCTGAAGCTGGGGCTGAACCATCCGATGGGGCCCTTCGAGATGATCGATCTCGTCGGTCTCGACACGCGCCTGCACATCCTCGAATACCTGCATAAAACACTGGGCGAGAAGTTCCGTCCCGCGCCGCTGCTGGTGCAGTACGT
>DAISJI010000105.1:3764-5026 GCA_036821585.1 Terriglobales bacterium | reverse complement strand
GCGTCCGTTCCCTTGTAGCGGAAGCAGACGACGGAGAACGGATGCGGCGCGGAAAGCTCGAAGCGCGAATCGGCTTCAATCTGTTTCGCCAGCCGGTCGGCCCAGGCGATGTGATTGCGCAGCACCTGCTGGATGCACTCGCGTCCGAAATAGCGCATCAGGAACCACAGCTTGAGCGAGCGGAAACGCCGGCCCAGCGGCACGCCGTAGTCCATCAGGTTGAGTTGGCGCGTGTTGTCGGCGGTGTAGAGATACTCCGCGGTGAGCGAAAACGCACGGCGGAGAATGTCCGGATAGCGCGTGTAGAAGGCGCTCAGGTCCACCGGAGTAAACATCCACTTGTGCGGATTGACCACCAGCGAGTGCGCGCGCTCGGCGCCGGCGAGGATGTGCTGGTGCTCGGGGAGGATAGCAGCGATGCCGGCGTAAGCGGCGTCGATGTGCAGCCAGAGATTGTGGCGCGCAGCCACGTCGGCGATCGGCGCGACGGGATCGACGCTGGTGGACGACGTTGTGCCCACGGTCGCCACCACGCAGAACGGGCGCAATCCGGCAGCAAGGTCTTTTTGGATTAGCTGATCGAGGGCGTCGACGCGCATGCGGAATTCGGCGTCGGACGGCACTTTGCGCACGTTCTTTTGCCCGATGCCCAGGCAGATGGCGGCCTTCTCAATCGACGAATGCGATTCCTGCGAGGTGTAGAGCACCAGGTTCGGCGTGCTGCCATTCACGCGCGCATCAGGGTCCGCCATTTCACGGGCACAGGCAATGGCGTGCAGGCTGCTGACGGAAGCGGTGTCGTAGATGATGCCGAAGTAGTCGTCAGGCAGGCCCATCCACTGGCGCAGCCAGCCGAGCGCCACCTGCTCCAGTTCGGCAACGGCGGGCGAGGTCTTCCAATGCAGGCCATTGGTGTTCAGCGTGGCCGAAAGCATCTCCGCGATGATGGCGGGCGTCGAGCCCGTGCAGGCGAAATAGGCCATGAAGCGCGGGTGGTTCCAGTGCGTGACGGCGGGAAGGATCTTGCTGTCGAAGTCGCGCAGGATGTCGTCGAAGCTCTCGCCGCGGTCGGGCGCGGAGGACGGCAGGGAGTCAGTCAGGTCGCCGGGATTCAGGCGCGGCACGACGGGATAATCGCGGACGTGCTCCAGGTACTCGGCGGCCCAGTCCACCGCCTGGTGCGCGGCGCGGCGGAAGTCGGCGACGTAGGCGGCCCAGTCCTGGTCGGGTGTGCGCGTGGGAGATGGCGCGGTACTCATGAG
>DAISJI010000105.1:0-3664 GCA_036821585.1 Terriglobales bacterium | reverse complement strand
TCCTCGCTCAGGATGACAGTCAGATAGAATTCGGGGCATGAGCGGGCTGGAGCGCGTGAAAGCTGAACTCGCGAAGTACGAGCACCCGCTGGTCACGTTCGACGCGCGCGAGAATGGCAACGGCGTCGAGGTAATCATCGAGTTCCGCAATCCCATCGTCCCGGTGCACACCTATTATTTCGAGCTGCATCCGCGCGACCTGGAGAACGCGCAATTCGAGTGGACGTTTCAGCGACAGCTCTACGACTGCCTGCACGATTACCTGGTGGAGATGTTCACGCGCACGCCGCAATCAGTCGCCGGTCGCCAGTAGCCCGTCGCCGGTTACACTGCTGCCATGCCGTCTCTCCGGCAATTTATTGAAGATGAAATTCGGGCGCGCGGGCCGATGCGATTTGCGCGCTACATGGAGCTATGTCTATACGGTGCGGACGAGGTCCCCGGCTACTACTCCGGTCCGCGCCAGCAGTTCGGGAAGGCGGGAGATTTCTATACCTCGAGCGACGTGCACGCGGTCTTCGGGCGGCTGCTCTCGCGGCAGTTCGAGCAGATGTGGCGCGCGCAGGGTTCGCCGGATCGAATCGACCTGATCGAACCAGGCCCGGGGCGTGGGCTGTTTGCGCAGGATGTTTTGGAGTGGACGGCGAAAAAGTTTCCCGAGTTCCACCGCGCGCTGCGTTACACGCTGGTGGAGGCGTCGGCGGGACTGCGGCAGCGATTGGAAGAGCGGTTCGCGCAGCACGGGATCGTTCAGGTGCTGGGCAGCCTGGCAGAAGCGAAAGGAACGTATGAGAACGCGATCGTCTTTGCCAACGAGTTGTTCGACGCGCTGCCGGTGGAGGTCGTATCCGATCGTGGACAGGTTTATGTCACGGTCGGGAATGGGCGGTTCGTGGAAACGTTTCAGCCGCCGGCTTCGGAAGTGAGCGATTACCTCGACCGCTACTCCGTTCATCCGCACGAGGGCGAGCGCGTGGAAGCCTGCCTTGCGGCGAAGCCGATGCTGGAGCAGATCGCCGCGGCGGTGCAACGCGGGTTCTTCGTCTTCATCGATTACGGCTACACGCGCGACGAGCAGTTGCAGGGGCGTCATCTGGACACGCTGATGACCTACCGCCAGCACGCCGCCAGCGCCGATCCGTATGCCGCGCCGGGAGAACAGGACATCACGGCGCACGTGAACTTCACGGCGCTGTCCGGCATCGCGCACGATTGCGGACTCGACGCATTCCCTCTCGTAACCCAATCGCAGTTTCTGCTCGGAATTGGCGAGGAGACGCAGTTCGCCGACGCTTTCGAAGAGTGCAAGCTCCCGCAGGAGCAGGCGAAGGTCGCGCTGCAACTCAAGCACCTGGCGACGCCCGTGGGCATGGGCGATATCTTTCACGTCCTGGTGCTGTCGCGCGGAGTGCAAAAAGAAAAGGCCGCCCGGTTGGACGGCCTGAAGTTCGCGCGCGAGATTCCGTCGCGCTAATATCCGTTCGAGCTGCCCGCATCGCGCGCGTAGGGCGACTGGAGATACTTGCGCGCCTCGTCCATTGCGCCCTGCGTGTTGTCGTTGGTCTGTAGCGCCTGCCTGTATTCGTTGGTGGCGCGCTCGCGCTGCCCGGTAATATCGAAGATCTTGCCCAGTTGAATGTGGCTCCAGACTTCGGTCCAGCGCGGTTCGCCGTCACCGTTCAGGCACTCGCGGTACGAGTTGGCCGCCGCCTGGTAATTATGCTGGAGGAAGAAGACCTCGGCGATGCGGTAGTGCGCGAGTGACGAGTTCTTGTTGTTCTCCAGCGATTTCTGGAATTCCTGCAACGCGCCGGCGAGGTCGCCCTGCTCCACCAGTCCCTGGCCGCGCAGGATCGATGCGCGCACGCGCAACTCCGCCGAATTCTTGAGCACGCGATTGCCGGGATCGACCACGATGCGCCGCGGGCGCCCGAAGGTTTCGACAGTGAAGGCGCTGTTGGTGCCGACTACTTCGACGCGCTTGGTTTCGGTCTGTCCGTCGGTTTCAATCTTCAGTTCGACCGGCATGCGGAACAGGTCGAGGTCCTGCGCGATTTCACCAACCACGCGGAAGCCCTTGGCCACGCGATACACCGTGTACTTGCTTTTGAATTCGGGCGCACCGGTGGAATCCAGCCACTGGGCGAAGAACCAGGTGAGCGTGTCGCCATAGTTGGCTTCGGCAATCTTGCGCAGGTCGTCGACGGTGACCGACTTGCCGCGGTATTCCTTCACGAACTGCTGCACGCTCTTGTCGAAGGCGGCGTCGCCGATGACCCAGCGCAGCATGTTGAGGATGATCGCGCCCTTGTCGGTGGTAAGCGCCTGGAACTCGGGGGCGAAAGTGTCGAGGCGTCCGGCGCTGGAGAGCGGGACCGTATCGTAGGCGAGCGCGCCCACTTCCATGTCTTTCACCACGTCCTCGAAGGCGGTCTGACCGGCGGCATACTCCACGTAGCGCGCCTCTTCGTAACGGGCGAAGCCGTCGCTGATCCACCAGTCGCCCTTGCTGGCCGGGCTGAGCGTTACGCCATACCACTGGTGCGCGACGGTGTTGGCGAGCAGGCGGTAGTTCGCCTTGCCGAGCAGCGCGTGCCCGGCCAGGGCGGCCACTTCCGGCGCCCATGCCGTGGGAAGGGTGTCGTCCGGCAATTCCACGATGCGGAGTGTGTTCGAAAGCGGCGGACCAAGCCGCGCCGCGTAGTACTGAAATTCCTTAACGGCAATATCGGTATATTGCGATGCCAGGTCCTTGTGGGCCGGCTTGAAGTACAGGTGCAGGTTCAGTCCGGCCGCGTTGCTGGTGGTCTCGACAAACTGCCCGGCGATAATCGTGCCGGGGAAGCTCGCGGTATTCCAGACGAACGTATAGGTCCTGGTATTGCCAACCGCCGCCGGCGATGTCTGCGCGGGGGGTGCCTTCGCCTTGTCGGCGGAAGCGGCGTTGGTGCGCGACGCATTCGTGCGGGGCGCCGGTGCGGTTGCAGTGCGCCCGCGTTTCAGTACGGGCGGCTGGTCCTGCTGGTAGGAAGCCAGAACGAATCGCGGCTCCGCGGGTTCGGGCAGCCCGCGCGGGCGAAGCGCAGCGGAAGCCGACCCGCCTTGCAGCCCGCTGCCAATGGCGAGCCAGTTGGACGGGACCGTGAGTCGAATGGTCGCGGTGAAGCGGTTGGTGCCATAGCCGACCATCGGGAACCAGCGGCCGGAGTAAAGCAGGTAGCTGGTGTCCTCACCCACGTAGGCGAGCTTCAGACCCGGCACCGGGCTATCGTCGGCGGAAGCGAGCGTGCCTTCATAGTCGAAGGTCAGCGTGCTGCTCTGGCCCTTCTGGAGGCCGTCGGGCAGCGCGACGCGGACGGCGTTGTCCTGCGAAATGCGTTCGGCTGAAAGCGTTCTTCCGGCGGCGTCAACCACCTTGGTGGGACGCAACGCATTGTGCAGCTCGAAGGTGGCGACGCTGATGTCTTCCAGCGCGGTGAACTTGACCACCGCGTGCGCGATCAGCCGGTGCGTGCGCGGCTGGAGTTCGGCCGTGATCTCGTAGCTATTGACCTGGAGGCGCTGCTTGTCGGCGGCGTGGGAGGGGACCGCGGCCAGGAGCGCCAGCACAACGGCGCATGCAAGGCCCAGGGGACGGAACGGACCGCCGCGCGTCGCGCGTAAA